>JABDGS010000052.1 GCA_013285915.1 Bacteroidota bacterium | reverse complement strand
CATGCGATTAAATTTTTTAATGTTTGACCTGTTTCTGTTAACACTTCCAATGGAAACTTCCTGCTGCTGTTAACCAACTTCTGCCATAGTTGTACGATGTTTCCTTTTACAGGCGAAATACCGGCAATCAAGTGGCTGAAATAACTGTTCCAGTAGCAGCGTTCCCATGTAGCAATAAAGTCCTCAAGGTTTTTGACCTCATCCATGCCAGTGTCCACTGTTCCCATGCAAACACTGCCATCTTCATGCAGGTTAAAAAATGGAGCTTTGAACAAAGGTGTTTTTAGGGTTGGTTTACGTTCTTTTATTGCATAGAGATATAGGGTAGATTTATTGGCTTTCCAAAGCAGCGGCGGCACGTGAGCTTTGCCACAGGGAATGTGCAGGCTTTCGGTAAAAAGTAAATTTACTTCCTGTTCAGGTGTATGCCAAATGGCGTAGCCCTGAGCAGCCTGTTGTAAATGCAAAACTTTGGCGGGTAATAATCCGATGCTTTGCAGGTAATTTGTTTGTAAACCTGTGGAGGTATTCAGGCTTTCTGCAAGGGCAATTGTTTCCATCAATGATAGCGGGTGGGCATTAATGGGGTTACCTTTGCTGTTTATATCGAACGCTTCTACATAAGTGCCATCGCTTTTTCTTGCCGATTGATAAATCAGGAGCGCCTTTTTTGGCGAATAAGTGTCTTTAAATATGTCGGTTATATTTTCCATTACAGGTCATTTAAAAGGTCTGCTAAATGGTCAAGGCAATCAAAGAAACATTGTTCAAAATCAAGGTCGTGTTTTTCAACTGCCTGCGGTCGGTCAAAGATTTGTATTGCCTTTGGCTCTTCTGTACAGGCTATTTCCTGAAAGGAGCAGTTTACACTTTCAAGCAATTGCTCAAATATTAATCCTTCCGATTTCCATGAAAAGGAAACATATTGGTCGGGCATTATCCTGTCTTCTTCTTCGGGGTCAAGCAGCCGGCAATGCAGGCTATCAAACAGGTTGCGGGAAGGGTATTGCTTGTATAAGTTTAAGACCATCGTACTAACCCTCAATATTTCAGTGTCATTTTTTGTGGCAGGTTTAAAGTTCGTAACCCTGTTTTCAAACTGTTGCAGGTGGTATTTGTGCCTGATGCTTTTTAAAAGTTTTTTACCAAAGAAATTCATTGCCCTATAATCCTGTAGCATTTCGGTATATTCCTTTTGGTCATATTCGTCGGGGTCTTGCGAGTACCAGTCATAAATGTGCTCGTACTCGCCTTCCAAAAAGCCATCAATAAAATAGGGCATACCTGCAACTTGGTAGAGGTAGGCGAATACGGATAATAACATATTCCGCTGCTTTCTTTTATTGCGCTGTTTAAATAATGATGACAATGGCTTAACAGGCATATAATACAGGCAGCATCCTGTATTATATGTCTTTACTGTAGCTACACAGCTTTTGTGCGTATTGTCCTTCAGGATAATTACGTCAAGGCTTTTGTTTTTTTGCTCAAATAATTGCTT
Organism: Bacteroidota bacterium; assembly: GCA_013285915.1. GTDB lineage: Bacteria > Bacteroidota > Bacteroidia > Chitinophagales > Chitinophagaceae > JABDFW01. The sequence goes on along the minus strand of JABDGS010000052.1, from coordinate 26,415 downwards.
TGCCTTTTCAAATGATTGTGCAATATTAAAGGGATAAGACAGGCTGCTGATGCGGGGCAACTTTAAACCGTATAATGCTGCAAAATTGTGCAGTGAATTGTAAAACTCCATTTCTATTTCTTTGGATTTTCCAAGTATGCCTAAATCCCTGCCGATAACGGGGGCAAAAGCGTGTTTTAGAAAACCATTGGCAGGAGCGCAACTGGTGCGCTCCGTAAGTTGTCTTTTTTGATGTCTGCGGCGTTGGCGAGCCTGTCCAGGCTTGCGACAAATTGTGCTATGTTGTTGTGTATAAGCCATGATTGTTCAGCTTTTAAATGTTTCACTTTTCTTGCGGTTATTTTCTTTTTCATTGTTTATCCTTTAGTACCGATGGTGGAAACAAATTTGTACTGGACTGCATCTTCGATAAATTCAGGGCCTTCAATTTTAGCCGTTGTAAGTATTGGGTAGGTTTGTGAATAGAAGTTTAGTACCGCTTCGGGGCTTAAACTAAATGCGGGGTCTGAAAGCTTTATTTCCTGTTCCTTTTCCCTGAAAAGAAACACCCTCGGTAAAGTGTTTACGATTAACATATTTTAAAGTTTATAAGTTAGCTAAAGAGGTTGTTTTCTTTTTCATCTTGCTTTTCCCACAACTCATCCCGTTTGGCTTGTAATTCTTCGGAGTGGTCGGGATACTTTTCTTCCTTTGGTAATTTCAACAACGCCTCGCTAAATTTACCCTGTGCTGCCAACTCATCAACCTTCTCCATTTCTGTTTCAAATGTTATCTCTTTTGGGGCATCCGGTTTTTTCTCCTTCGCCTTTGCATCCTTTTTATCCTTTTCCATAGTGGATTGCTTTTTAGCTTCCGTAAGCCCCTCTTTGTATTCTTTCAGGTTAGTGAGTAATTCAACGGTTTGCTTAATAGGTTCTGATACTCCATCGAAGAAACCATTATCCAGTTCTGCGGGCGTACCGTACAGCGTTAGCGGCTTTATCAATTTGAGGGCTTTTTCGTCTATATCTTCATCATACAACAAAAGTGAAATAGCAAGTTTTTTCTCTTTTGTAATCTTAATGTTTAGGGTACATGCGCCATGTGTTTGCATCCCTATGAACGTCTGAAAAAAATTGGTGGTCATAAAATGTAGTTTATCTGTTAATGAATGTTGACTTAATTTTAAAATTCAACTGCTAATAAAGCAACGCGGTTGGCAGGTTTTCCATCTGAGGTAAACTGGTATTCGTTTGCTTCTATAGTTTCCGTAACCAGTTCTTTGCTGATTAAATTATCATATTCATCGCTAAGCATTTTGTAAAAAAAAAGGTTTAATTGTTTTGTAACCCCTTCAACCCAATCCCGTATAACCTCAAGCTTGTCATCAATATGAGTAAAATCAGTTCTTTTGTTATATTCAAAATCAAACGGTTGCTCTACAACTATATAATGTCCTTTTGAAATAATTACAGGGCTATCAAGTAGTTGCTTTTTGAAAAGGTTTAATATGCGGTTATCTATCTCTATGGCAGTAAAAGATAGCTTCTCGTTGGGTGCATATTCTTTCCATTTTTCCTGCCTGATACCATCTAACAAAGCAGGGACATTTATGGTGGCATCAAATGCGCTGCCATCTCCTTGCGAATAAAAGCCACGGAAGTACATCTTATCTGTGTCCGCCATTATTCCAATTGTAGCGCAGATTCCTTTAAAGTCCTCAAAGATGTAATCCCACCACTCATGCTCTACATTTATATACCTGTATTCGTCCAGCGCTTTTTGTTTTGCCTGTTCGTTTAATTCTGCAAATTCATACAGGTTTATTGTTATTGCTTTCATAAACTGTCGTTTAGATGGTTTGCAAATTTTTGTTTATGGCTGCGAATATTTCTGACACGTCAATTTCATGCGTGTAAAATTCCTCACCCGTGTGTTTGCCGTAAGCCTTGTACCGGATTGTGCTATCCCATGAAATAATCACCTGGTGAGCGTTCAGTTTACTTTCTGGCTTTGCCAAATTATTTAACTCGTGTTCATCTATAATTATAAATGCCCAATCTTCATACTGCCCTAATATTTCATCTATGTCTGTGTAGAATTCATCGTCCTCATCAGACTTCTTAAAAAAGCCTGCCGGCTGTTCCAAAAAGGCAATATGCAGGAATGCATTATCATTTTTAAATTGTTCGAGGAAACCAAGCCTTGCCTGCGTTCTTTCTTTCCATGCCCGCGAAACTTTTATAATCGCGTATTCGCAAAAGTCCCATTCACTGTTGTTGTCGGCTTTTACAATGATGTACTCCGATACGCCTTCTGCCTTTTTCATAGCTTTAATTTTTTGTGTTATAAACCAGTTCTTTTTTCCTGTCCAGCAGCGTGTCCAAAATTTCGGTGTCGCTGTTATATACTTCCCCTTCAAAAATCCATGTATCTTCATCGTCGGGGTTGGTATCGTATTGGTCAAAATCTTCCGTGTCAAGAAATACATCTGTTAGCACCCCGCCTCTATAGGTGCATTCACCATAAATGAGCATGGCTGACTCCGTATAAGATAGTGTAAAAGAAAGTTGAAAATGGTCGGCTATCTTTTGCATGATTTCAATGTTTGGCGCCCATTTGGTTTCATACGATACATTGTCGTCGTTGCAATAAATTTCATGCATCCAGCCATCTTCTATTTCAATGAAAGGTGGTAGCTGCCCCTCCCTTTCTGCGGTTTCCTTTTTCCTCATTTGCTGGAAAAGCTGAATCACGCTTTTAATTGCTTCTTCACTTCCTTCAAACTGAACGAAGTTGTAACACCAGTTTGCCATATACATTTTTTATTTGTTATTGATTTTTGAGGGCTTGCAATTTTGCTTGTATGTCAAGCCAATACAGTTTTATGTCCATGTCGGCTTGTTTGAACAATTCGTCTGTCTTTAATTTTTCGACAAATTCATTTACATGCAGCACTGCGCTGTTCAGGTCTGTTACGGTTAACTCCTTGCCGTTTATATCAGTGATTATCATACGATGTTTTTAAATGATTTGAAAAGAAGGGGGCTTGCGCCCCCGTTTGAGGTTAATTTAATAGCAGGGCATCTGCGCCATATTTGGCAAATGCGGTACACAGGTTAAAGGTTGCCTGTGCTTTCTTTTGGGCTGTACCGCCGCATAACAATGAATTGATTTTTTCTTCGCTGTCCTTGTACGTGCGTACGTTTTGGAAATACCCTGTTACGGCATTGTATGCGCCAAACAAAGTGCCTTTTGTGGTTTCCAGTTGCTGGCTGTCTGCCATCATTGCATAGCTGAAAGTGTTTGCGCATTGGTTTTTAAATACAGTAGAATTTTCATCGTCCCGCCCTTCCTTAATATTGGTAAGTGTTTCTTTATTGGGTGCTAATGCAATCTGGATTAAACGCTGTACTTCGCTGTCAGTGATGTTAACTTTTGCCCACTGGTTAAATGCCTGTTCCATCAATGGCGAAAGGGTATTAACCATGCCCATAACTTTGTGCGCTTCCTTTAATTGCGCCTGTGCGTTGGCTGTATGCCTTATTTTCAGGGCGCTGGAACAATTGGCAAGGGCGGCATTCAGGGTGTTGTTGCAAACGATACGCACTGGCGTGAAGGCTATGGTTATGCTTTCGCTGCCATCATGGGCGGTGGTTAAAAACAGGTATTGCTCAATTACATCATCATTGCCTACTTTTATATACTTGGGTAACTTGGCGGTAATGAAAATCCGTTCCCCTTTGCCCAATGCACCTGCGGTTTCGTATAGAATACCTTCTCCGCCAACTATACTGTCAAAGAAAGTAAAAGCGTCCACGTTTTGCACGATATGGTATTCATCGGTAACATGCCTGCCCAATACTTCTTCGGTATCTGCCCTGTAGGTAAAAAAATCATTCTCTGCTATGGTTTCCTTGCCGGACGGAAAACGGAATACATTCGGGGCTTTACTTACCGGGAAATCAAGTTGTGATTGGATAATAACCTGCCTGCTGTTTTGCCGTTCCTGTGAAACCTGCCCGAATGAATGCCAGGCAATTTCTTTATGGGAATAAAATGAATACTTTCCTGTTTGTTCGTTGAAATTTAAATTGTGTGACATGTCTATTAATTTTATGTTGCTAATAATAATTAAGGGAATAGGGTTGTGCTTATTAAAATGGGAGGTCATCGGCATTTTCATTGCCTCCATTGCCTGTTGCAACTGTTTCTGTTGCCTGCTCTGCGTTTGCTTCGGGTGTTTCCGCTTGTTCATCCGCTTCCTTGTTTGCCCCGCTTATCAACTGGATGTCCTGTGTATGAAGCCGTAACACGGCTACAGGAAAACCTGTCTTATTGCTTATATAAGCATGTAGTTCAGGATAGCCATACACTTTTACAATTGTACCCTTCGTTAAAAACGGCGCAATGCCGGTATTAAACCAATAATCGCATTCAACGAACAACACTTTTCGTGTTACTTCTGTCGTTCCCTTTGAACGAAAACTGTGGTTAATCGCTACGCTGAAATTAACCACCTGCTTGTCTGAACCATTAACTGTTTTTACTGTTGCATTACTTGCAACCCTTCCTGTGATTTCCATAACATTTGTTTTTTAGTATAAATGAAAAATTGTTTACAACCCTGAACACTGTTACTGCGAAAGAGCGGCGACCCCCTACCATTCATTTTTAATAGTCAACCAGCCACTCAAAATATTTTTTCGCCTCTAACAGCGAAGCGGACTTTTCTTATCAATCCCCTTGTACTTCAGGGAAAGGGGTTGATAAGAAAAGTATTGCTACAGGAGGAGCAAATCCCTTCCTGTGTCAAATGGACAGGCATGATCGCAGCGGGGCAAAACCGTAAACAAGGTGTTATCCGAGCGGTATAGTGGAGCAGTAAACAGAAAGTACAAGAGTGCGACGCAACGAAGAAGAACCGCGCGGTATGGCCGGGCCCATAAATGCATTAAAACCTTGCCTGTGACGGTAGTTTATTTCGTTTGATATAGAGCAGGTATTCATCCCATGAAAGATGAGGCGGCGATTGTTTTTTTACCGGTTGCCTATGTAATTTGCGGAGGTCGAGTGAATAATACCCGAAGTGTTCCCGGTACAATATTTTATTGGCCAGGACTGCCTCGTAGCGTTCCTGCTTTGCCAACGACAGTGTAATTTCGTTTTCAAAAATGATTATATATTCCCAGTCGTAGTTGTTGACTTTGATATAATGACTACACACAGTTTGCAGTAAAGCAAGCGCATTAAAATCATCATAGGCAAGGGGCTTTATTTCAACAAGGTAAGCCCTGCCTGTTTGCCAGTTGCGGATAAGGAAGTCCGGTGTGTACCGGTGAGTACCCTCCCTCAGATAATTGGTGGATTTACCTGTTGCCGGATCATAAAATATTTTGATGCCTTCACGCATGAATGCATAATCGTCTTCGATACTAATAGTGTAACGCAGCTCAAGCAGGGAATCAAACCCCATTCCCTTATAGTCTATATGGTAACCCGGTAAGTAGGTGAATGTTGTTTCCATGGCAATGGTTTTTCACGTTGAATATTTGTTGTAGCCGGTTTATCAAGCACGCGGAACTGAAAGGCTTCTGACACGTGTTCCAATTGAATAATATCGCTCGTTTTCAGGTCCGCGATTGTGCGGGCAACTTTTAGGATGCGGGCGTAAGCCCGCATGGATAAAGAGGTTGCTTCGACTTTCTGGAGGATGAATTTTTTTGCCGTGTCTTCCAGGATGCAAAAGTTGTCCAGCAAGTTATCAGGTATTTGTGCGTTGCAAAATATCCCGGGCGTATTTTTGAAGCATCGGGATTGAATATTCCTTGCTGCTATGACACGCTGCCTTATGATTGATGACTTTTCGCCTTTTAGTGTTGTTTGCAATAGTTCCTGCATAGGTTGCGGTTCTACTTCTATATGCAGATCAATCCTGTCCAGTAGCGGGCCGGAGATCTTCCGGCGGTACCAATACAACGCACGTTTGCTGCATGTACAACAGACTGAAGGATGTCCCAGGTAGCCGCACGGGCAACCATTCATAGCTGCCAATAGCATAAACGAAGCTGGTAAGCGAAGCCGCATATTCGCCCTTGAAATATAGACTTCCTTATCTTCAAGCGGCTGGCGCAATACTTCTATGGCGGAGCGTTTAAACTCCGGTAACTCATCAAGGAATAATACACCGTTGTGGGCAAGTGAAACTTCGCCGGGTGTAATGATCGTGCCGCCACCTGCCAGTGCAATATCGCTGCACGTATGGTGGGGTGCACGAAACGGCCTCTCCGCAATTAATCCTTTGGCGGCGCCATTCGCTATGCTGTAGATCTTTGTTGTCTCAAGGGACTCCTGTTCTGTTAAAGGTGGCAGGATGGAGGGAAGGCGTTTGGCCAGCATTGTTTTACCAGTACCGGGTGGGCCAATAAGAATACTGTTGTGACCACCGGCTGCCGCAATTTCCAAAGCATGTTTGATATGCTGCTGGCCCTTAACATCCGCATAGTCATTTGCATAGTAAAATTCTTTTTTTCCTTTTTTAGTATTCGCATAAGGCTTAATAGCACAGTCGTTTTCAACAAAGGCAAGGATCTCTGTTAAGTGTTGGACAGGATATATATGGGTGCCTTTTATCAGGGAAGCTTCTTCTGCATTTTCAAACGGTAGAAGAAGCCCGGGTAAATTTTCTCTTTTCGCGTGTATGGCCATGGCCAGGGCGCCCCTGACGGGATATATTGTGCCATCCAGGCCCAACTCACCAGCTATAAGGAAATCCTTAAATTTACCGGATGCGACAATCTGTTCAGAAGCCATCAGAATGCCCATGGCCATTGGCAAGTCGAATGCAGTCCCTGTTTTACGGATGTCCGCGGGCGCAAGGTTTATGACCAGCCTCGTGCGTGGCATTTGAAATCCGTTATTATTGAGTGCTGATGTAAGCCGGCTCCAGCTTTCTTTGATGGCGTCGTCGGGAAGCCCTGATATCGTATAACCCAGTCCTCTTTCGATACTGACTTCGACTGTTACACGAAACGCATCTATACCGTATAAAGCACTTGAAAATATTTTGGTTTGCATAAGGTATGTTTTACCGGTCAAGGTTGATGAGTGTTTTAGCGATGATTTCCGTCACGTTAACTTTAACGCCTTTGTTGTTTTCATAGCTGCGGTAAATAAGGTAACCGTCAACAAGAATGTGACTGCCTTTTAAGAAGTTCCGTTCGGCAAATGCTGCGCATTCCGCCCAGGCTACTACCGTATGCCAGTCTGTGACATATTGCTGTTGTTCAACGTCAGTTTTTTTCTTAACAGGCGAGTTGGTCGCAACCCGCATCCTCGCCAGCTTATTACCATTTTGAAAATTCCTGATTGATGGGTCACTGCCCACGTAACCAATAAGTTGTACACTGTTTTTGTCTTTCATAATGATTTCTTTTTATCGTGATATTATTGCAGGCCAAAGTTGAAATCGTTTACAAAAACTATGGTTAACAAAAACGGATATATCCGTTCATTAAGCGTTATAACGGTTTTAAAACGGCAAGATGTTTGCTGCTTTTTTTTAATGGAACCACTTATTGATTCGATTTTCCGGGAACTTAACGGACTGAATCCTAGCCTGGATATTGTATGGTATGCGACAGCAAATTGAAGGGAAGGCAGGAGCGCTATTGCAGCACTGAATGTAAGAATAAATTTCACCGGGATGGCAATGCGCCAGGCGGCAAGACAATTAAACGGATCACCAAAAAACTGCATACCAACCGGCAGGTCCTGAAGGAGTTTTTGGGGGAGCGGTCAACAGCAACAATAACAAGGGCTAAGCTTGCTGCTCTCGGATATGACGATACTTATCTTACGCACATAAAAGATATAAGTGGCAGGCGATATTTTTTTACGTTTGATTACGGTTTCCGCGATGACGGGGAGGAGCTAAAAGTAGTAAAGGCCTTTAACCGGGATTAATTCGGCCGACATTTTTGAGGCGTCCTGGTATGGTGGGTGGCGGGGATGGCGAGCGCATGACGGGAGCGCAGCACCGGCGGGCGTCGAAGACAGCAACGGCACCCTCCATACACAAGGGGCAGGCAGCGAATGCGCCCGTGGGGATAAATTGGCCCGCATTGGCTGCCTGCCTTACAGTATATTTGGGAAGTAAAAGTTGCTGGTTTATGGAAAAGGTGTTGCCTGTTGCTGGATTTGTACTTATTGTTATTGTTGCTGTTGGATTATTCATGTATGTGGTTACTACCAAACGCAGAAAGGCGACGCAATTGTACCAGGCCGCTTCAAGGGAAGAAAGCATGGGTAATTACACGGAAGCGATAAACCTTTATGAAACATACCTGAAAGAAAACGCGGATGACGGCCAGCAGGTCGTTTACAAAATCAAAACGCTGCGGGCTTTAATCTCCCAGTAAGAAGTGCAATGTTTTACTAATTTCTTCGAGTAAGTGTTTGTTAACTGCTGTTGCTTTATCATGGTCAACCGTTGCCCTGTAATTTTTCTCCTCATCTTGTTCGAATGTCACGATAACATCATCCACTGTAACCTGGATTTTATGGGTATATCCATAGCGTAAGATGGTGGTTGGGAATAATTTTTCTTCGCCATTAAATTCGACGGGTAAATCAAATGAGTCTGCCATTATCCTGCAAAGTAAGGGTCTAATAAATCAGGGTTTATAAAAGATTTGATGCGGGAGATTTTATTTTCTGTAAGGTCATATTGGAATTCAACATAGATGCCTTCGACCTGGAATAAAATGTATTTGGTATTGTCCTCGGTACGGTGCATCAGGAACACGCCATCTTCCCATGCTTTTGTTGCCTGCTCGTCTTTTGTCATTGAGTTGAATTCGTAAATCCCCATCGGATGAAGATAAATAAAACTTTAATTTTGTTTCATGGCGGAGGGCAAAAATAATTCCTTTGATAATTTGGTCTTTAACATTAAGGAGATGCATGCTGATATCGCTGGCTTTGTCCCGGCAATAGAAGATGCAGTAAATAAAGTGATCGGGGACCATTCCACCAATAAGACAGAGATCGAGCATTTATTGGATACGCTTACATCCATAACGCCAATCGGTTTAGGGCATGCTTTATTTATCAAGCTGCTGGAATATTATAAAACAGTGGATCCTGAAGCAGCGGATTTTTACTGGCATTTATATGAAGAGATGAATGAGTAAAAGTTAGGGCGGACTTGTGTAAAGAGTGCTTCGAAATTATTTCACTGCCGCCATATGAAAAAAATTAGCGCTGAATTCAAAAGAACATTATATGTTATATCAAGGTCGTTTTCCGGAACTGAAAAAACCCAGCGCTATGGAAGGAGAAATAATTCCCGCTGACATTGGTCGTCCTCGTATGAACTGGATGAGATCATCAGGATTATTACCGAAAAAACACGCAAGGTGAATGCCGTGTAAGCCCTTTAATTAAACGATTGCCGGAATTCCAGCGGCGAGAGGTTGGTTTTTCTTTTGAAGATTTTATTAAAAGACTGCGGATGTTCAAAGCCTAGCTGGTACGCCACTTCTGCTACGCTTAAATGGCTGACGGACAACATTTCTTTTGCTTTTTCGATAAGCTTGTTATGGATGTGCTGCTGCGCGTTTTGCCCGGTGAGGGAACGGAGCATATCGCTCAGGTATCCGGGTGAGACGTTCAGTTTCCCGCCGAGATATTGCACGGTAGGTAAACCCTTCATTAAAGCCGTTTCATTGTTAAAATAATCATCCAGCAGGGTTTCCAGTTTTGCCAGCAAATCATTGTTCACTGCTTTGCGGGTAATAAACTGACGCTTATAAAAACGGTTGCTGTAATTTAAAATCAATTCAATTTGGGCGATAATAACATCCTGGCTAAAATCATCTATCGGGGACCGGAGCTCATCATCAATGTTGTTGAAAATATTTAGAATGACCGCTTTTTCTTTATCAGACAAATGTAATGCCTCGTTCGCAGCATAGGAAAAAAAGCCAAAATTTTTGATGTTTTTCCCCAGCGGGTAATTCCGAATGAAGTCGGGATGAATGAGTAAAGTGTGCCCCAGGTATTCGGTGTCATCGGTCGTTGCAAGTAATTGGTTGGGTGCGGTAAAGATCAGGCCGCCTTCTTCAAAATCATAATAGTTTTGGCCGTACCGTATTTTGCCCCGGAGGCCTTTTTTATACGAAATTTTATAAAAATTAAGCAGGAACGATACAGGCAACTGGTCTTTGTCGATAGCAATGCTGGTATTATCCACCAGGCTCACCAACGGGTGCAAAGGCTTTGGCAAGCCCAGCACCCGGTGCAGCTCCGATATAGAATTAAAAGTATGCGGAGTGTTTTCTTCTTTCACTGTATAAAGGTAATTTAGTTTCCTAAAAAGGTTTGTTCCATTTGTTTTCTAAATGCCTCGTCACCAAGCAGCAGGCGCTGGGCATAGAGTGCTTTTGCATCTTCGCCTGCCACATATCTCAATTGGTCTTTGCCGTCTGTCGCGGCTTCATACACTACCTCTGCAATTTGTTCAGCAGGTGTAAAATGATCTTCGTTAATACCGGCAAACATCTTTTGCACCCATTTGTCGTAGGCGGGGTGGGACGTTATATCGGCTGAGCGGTTTAAAAAATCTGTTTTTATGCCGCCCGGTGAGACCGTTTTGATACCCGCGCCCATTTTTTTCAACTCAAAGGCAAGGCTTTCGCTCCAGCCTTCCAAGGCCCATTTGGTAGCATGATACACCGACGCGAACGGAAAGGTGAGCAGCCCGCCCATGGAGGTGGTGGTTATAAACAACCCGCTTTGCCTTTCCCTGAAATAAGGAATGAATGCCTGTGTGACCCGGATAACACCCAGGACATTCGTATTTAGCTGGCGAACCAATTGCTCATCAGTAGTGGCTTCCAGCGGCCCCATCAAACCATAACCCGCATTGTTAAACACCACGTCAATATTGCCCGCGTTCATCGCCTTTTGTGTTGTTTCCTTCACCTGGGCAAGGTCTGTTACATCCAATGGCAGTAAGGTAACATTGTCCATCAAATTCAATTCCTTTTCGTTTTCCGGTTTACGCATGGTTGCGATCACTTTCCAGCTGCTTGCAGCAAATAATTTTGCCGTTGCCTTGCCCAAACCTGTTGAGGCCCCCGTGATAAAAATTGTCTTCATTTTTATTTGTTTTGAAGCACAAAAATCAACCACTGTATGCTCCCGGATGTAGCCAAATGGCGGATTGTTGTAGCCAAAACGGGAAACAGCGGTGGGCGAAGAGGAATATAAATACGACTTGTTAAGTAAGGTACAGTTGATTTATTCATCGGCAGGCTGATTTATTTTTTTTGAATGTTGCTATAATTTTGCCTGACTAACCACATGTTATGAAAAAGCATATACTGTTTATTGACGATGATGAAGATGAACTGAAAATATTTACAGAAGTATTGAAGGAGACAGGGCTGGACTATAAATGTACATGGGCTAAGAACGGGCAACAGGCGCTTGGTCAACTTTTATACCTGCAGCCGGATATTATTTTCCTTGACATTCACATGCCGGGCATGGATGGTTTTGAATGCTTAACTGCTATAAAAGGAATGCAAAAAGTTGCGGCCATTCCCGTCGTCCTTTATTCCACCGACCTGCATGCAGCGAATCAAACTAAAGGCATGGAGCTTGGTGCTACCGCCTGTATCTCCAAAGCAAATGACATACATTACACTGCTGAAATCATACAACATATCCTGGAAGCTGAAGTTATACACCATTCTTAAAAACCAGTCAGTAATTTATTCGTACTTTCAGCAGATATGTACTGGACACTCGAATTAGCCGGTTATCTGGAAGAAGCCCCGTGGCCTGCCACGAAAGAAGACCTGATAGATTACGTTATACGTTCAGGCGCGCCCATACTGGTGCTGGAAAATTTACAGGAACTGGATGATGAAGAGATGTATGAAAACATGGAAGAGGTCTGGCCTGATTTTCCCAGCAAGGAAGATTTTATGTTTAACGAGGAAGAATATTAAACACGCTGCTTCGTTTAAAAAAGCAACAGCTGGCTTTCAGGATTTGTACTATTTTTTGCTTCATTAAAATTGGACAGGCTGATGCCAAGCAGGCGAATTTTGCTTCCTGCGGGATTTGTGGACAGTAACAGTTCTTTTGCAATGTTGGTGATGGTTACAAGGTCACTGGTCACTTCCATTAGGGAGCGGCTGCGGGTAATTTGTTTAAAGTCGCTATACTTTATTTTCAGGGTTATGGTGCGCCCTTTTAACTGCGCTTTCTCCAATCGGTTGTAGACGATCACTGCAAGCTTACCGAGTTCATTATTCATATCGCCTATCTCAGTGAGATCAAACGGGAATGTATCTTCTGCCGCAACCGATTTTGTTTCCTGGTTGGGTTCAACGGGCCTGTCATCGATCCCCCGCACAATGTTGTAATAAAAATCGCCCGGCTTACCAAAATGCCGGATCATTTCTTCACGAGGTAATTTTTTGAGATCCTCTCCTGTATGCAGGCCCAGGTCTTTCATTTTCTCCGCAGTTACTTTTCCGACACCATAAAATTTTTCGATAGGCAGTGTTTCCATAAAAGTTTCTATCCGTGAAGGTCCGATAAAAGTGAGGCCATCCGGTTTCTGCATATCTGACGCAATTTTGGCCAAGAATTTGTTGACCGAAACGCCTGCTGATGCGGTTAAGTTCAATTCAGTTTTGATGGCTAATTTGATTGCTTTGGCAATGTCAATCGCAGAATCAGCGTGCGACACATCAAGGTAGGCTTCATCGAGGGAAAGTGGCTCAATAAGGTCGGTGTACCTGTGAAAGATCGCGCGAACCTGCTGGCTGACTTCTTTATACGCTGCGAAGTTTGGCCGGATGAAAATGATCTGCGGGCAGAGCTGCTGTGCTTTTTTGCTGGTCATAGCCGAACGCACGCCAAATTTTCTCGCCTCGTAACTGCAGGTGGCTACCACACCGCCGCGGCCTTCCGGGGAGCCGCCGACCGCGATCGGTTTGCCCCGGTACGCCGGGTTGTTCCGCTGTTCCACCGATGCATAGAAAGCATCCATATCGATATGAATGATCTTGCGCATAGGTTAGTGTATTACCCGGAAAGTCAGGTTGATCCTTGCTTTCATGGGCTTTGATGATTTAGCGATTTGATGTTCGAAGTTATGCTGTAAATCGCCCCGCATGATAAGCAGGGAACCGTGTGCTAAGTCAACGGAGTACTTTTCAGCATGGTTGTTTTTATGCCGCACATCAAAACGCCGGGCCTGGCCGAGATTAACGGAGGCAATGACCGGGTTGGTGCCCAACTCGGGTTCATCGTCTGCATGCCATGCGACGGAGTCATTGCCATCGCGGTAATAATTCAACAGTACGCTGTTAAACGTGGTCCCGCAGGGCGGTTCAACCATTTCTTTGATGTTCAGCAATTCTTTTGTCCAGGGGTGGGCAACATGTATGTGGTGTTCGCGTTTCCCAAACCAGGCGGTGAGGCGTGGGGTCAGTACTTCTTTGCCCCACATAATGCGCGTGGATTGTTTCCACGGCACGGTTGATATAAATGTTGACAGCAAAGCATCCGCGGTTGCTTTGTCAATAAAGCCGGGCCGGTAATCCATCAGGTGCATGGGTAAGCGGCAGCCAATGACGGGTTCCTCAAAAAAACTTAACTGTGACATGTAAGTATTTTACGCCTCCACCAGGTCTGCAACCCTTGGATCTTTTACGCCCCTCAGCGGATCTGGGTTTTTGAGGAAATCCTGATCTAATAACGTAGCCTTTAATTCCGCCGAGGCAATTTGGTAATTCGCAACATCAAGGATACCGTTTTCATCCAGCTCGGGATCCAGCCACATTTCAGCGATGCGCCAGGGGAGGACGGTAGGCATGCGGTTCTTGCTGTTGTGGATCTGCTGCATGAGTGAGTTGGCATCCGTCGTTGTTATAGTGAAGGTATTGGTAGTAATCTTCGTTTCCTCGTTGAAGGTTTCGTTGTAAATGCCTGCGAAATAATGCGGCTCCGTCTTGTCGCGCATTTCGATCTTGTATGGGAATTTTTCCGGCGTCTTCAGCAGCTTGCCGCTGACACCAACGACCTGTACATGGCGCCACTCAAAAAATATCTCAAACGGTACCACTATACGCCGGTGAAGGGCTGCTTGCTTGAACATTATTTTGCCGAATAATTCTTCACTGGTCGCATTGAGTGTTGTATAACCGGGAATGTATTTACCACCTTCCGGTTTATATCCGAAACGAAACTTGCTGATGGCATCGTTACTCTTCATTTTGGGAGGCAGGAGCCCCCACTGCATATTCAATTTTTCGAGTTCCTTTGTACCAGCTATGTAACGCATTACCGGGATGTCGTTATGATCAAAGCCTTTATAGATGGCCAGTTCCTCGTTCAGGAAAGCAACTTTTTTTGCAAAGGATACGAGTTCATCATATTCTGTCCTTGTAACCCTGCGGCCCATGTAATAGCACATATCAGTTTGCTTTTAAATTTTTTTCAATAATGGTACCAAGCTCTGTGCAGATGTGGCCCAACTTCGGGTCCTCCGGGATAGGCGCCCAAAAATCCGGCCCATCCAGCGCGGTCACCTTGGTCAGATGAAGATAAGATTTTCCGAAATTAATCCGGTAAATGGCCCTCCCTTTTAAGGATAATACTTCGCAGGGATAGGATTTTTCCCGAAAGTTTATCTGGAATGTTTGCGTTGGGGTAAGCGTTTGTGCTCCCATACAGTATCATTTAGGCTGCAAAATACTAATAAAATTAGTTTTTTGCTAAAAATATTTAAACGGGGTTTTTGTACACGCTAAACGCTTCAAAATCAACAACTAACACATTTAGTTATTTATGTGCTAAAAATATTAGTATTATTGCGCTGTCCCGGAAACAAGTCAGCATGCCTGCAACAAGGTCTATATCACATTACGACCTTGACGCTTTTTTTGTGAGCGTCGAGTGCCGCAATAACCCACGGTTATTGGGCAAGCCCGTCATTGTAGGCGGGCAGGAGCGGGGCGTGGTGGCTTGTTGTTCTTATGAGGCAAGAAAATTTGGCGTTCACAGCGCCATGCCGATGAAGGTCGCGAAACGGCTGTGCCCGCAGGCGTTGATCGTTTCCGGCGATTACGAAAACTATTCAAAAGAGTCCGCACTGGTGACGGAGATCATCCAATCCAAGGTGCCTGTTGTAGAAAAGGCCAGTATTGATGAGTTCTATATTGACCTGACCGGCATGGATAAATTCCATGGCTGTTATAAATTCTCCCGCGAGTTAAAACAAACCATTACGCGTTACACCGGCCTGCCCATTTCGTTTGCGCTTGCGGCCAATAAGCTGGTGAGTAAAGTCGGGACCAACGAGGTCAAGCCTAACGGGCAACTGGAGATACCCTTTGGTGATGAGAAAGGTTTCTTAGCCCCGCTCGAAGTAAAGAAGCTGCCGATGATAGGAGAGAAGACCGGGCTATTGTTGAATCAAAGGGGTGTGAAATTTGTTTACACGCTGGCACAGATGAAGCTGCCCATGCTCCAGCAACTCTTTGGAAAGAATGGTACCGAAATGTGGCGGCGGGCCAATGGGATTGATGACTCACCCATCGTGCAATACCGGGAGCAAAAAAGTATTTCCTCCGAAGAGACCTTTGGCAGCGACACCGCGAACCTGCGTTTCCTCGAAGCAGAGATTGTGCGGCTGACGGAAAAGGTTGCATTTGACCTGCGTTCCGATAACCGGCTTGCGGGCTGTATTGCTGTCAAGATAAGATATGGCGACTTTGTAACGGAGGTGAAACAACGCAGCATCAACTACACGAATGCGGATGATGTGTTGCTGGATGAAGCAAAGAAATTATTCCGTGCGCTGTTCACGAAACGGATGATGCTGCGGCTGGTGGGTGTAAAGCTTTCGCAGCTCATCCCGGGTAATTACCAGGTGAGCCTGTTTGACGATACGCAGGAGAAAATAAAATTGTACCAATCCATTGACAGCATCAAGGCGCAGTATGGTCAGTCGCTTGTAAGAAGAGGTTCGAGTTTTTTTTGACGGCTAATGAAAACAATATGTACCTGAACTGTAAAACAAATTTCAGTTTTAAATACGGCACCTACTTCACGGAAGAACTCGTGAAGGAGGCCGCGCTCAAAGGCGCGCGGGCATTGGCTTTAACCAACATCAATAATACCTGCGACGCCTGGGACTTTGTAGATTTCTGTACCGCGCAAAACATCAAGCCCATTGCGGGCACGGAGATCAGGAATGAAGATGTTTTTATGTACGTGCTGCTCGCGAAAAATAACAATGGGTTCTTCCAGATCAACCGTTTTTTATCTACGCACCTGCATGCAAAAGAAAAATTCCCGGAAAAGCCTGGTCTGGAAGATGTATTTATTATCTACGCATACGACAAGTTTGCCGTTAATGAATTAAAAGAAAATGAATTACTGGGAGTACAAACAACAGAGGTCAATAAAATATTTAAACAACCTGTAACCTCGTATCCCAACAAGTACGTGATCCTGCAACCGGTGGTGTTCCAGCAGGACAAACGTTACTATTATTTGCACCGTTTGTTACGCGCCGTAGACCGGAATATTTTATTGCAGTTGCAACAAAAGGAACAGGTCGCAGAAAGGCATGCCACCTTTGTGGCGCAATCGGAATTGCTGGAGAAGTTTTCTTTGTACCCTTCTATCGTGACGAATACCTTGCAGGTCATCGACCAATGTTGCATTGACCTTACCTTCTATACAGACAAAACAAAGCAGATCTATTCGGGTGCCAAAAAAGATGACAAGCGTTTGCTGGCGAAGCTTGCCAGGGAAGGCATGCAAAAGCGTTATGGCAATTTCAACAAGGTCGCGAAGGAACGGGTAGAAAAAGAATTGGGTATTATTGACTCGCTTGGTTTCAATGCCTATTTTCTCATTACCTGGGATATTTTGCGCTACGCGAAGAACCGCGGTTTTTTTTACGTCGGGCGTGGCAGTGGGGCGAATTCTATTGTCGCGTATTGTTTGGAAATAACAGATGTGGAGCCGATAGAATTAGACTTATATTTTGAAAGATTTTTGAACCCGTACCGCAGCAGCCCACCGGACTTTGATATGGATTTTTCCTGGAAGGACCGGGATGATATCATCGAGTACATCTTTAACCGTTACGGCGCTGAATATGTATCACTGCTTGGTGCTTATAATACCTTCCAAAGCCGCGCTGCTGTGCGCGAGTTCGGAAAAGTATATGGGTTGCCAAAAAAGGAAATTGACCAACTGGAAGTGGGGCGGTACAAGCACGACGATGTGCAGCAGAAGGTTTTCCGCAACAGCTTACTGGTGGCCAACTTCCCGCACCACTTAAGTATCCATGCAGGCGGTGTGCTGATCTCCGATAAGCCCATCCATACCTATACGGCTACAGAGATGCCGCCGAAAGGTTTTGCCACTGCACAAATTGATATGTTTATTGCAGAGAAGGTGGGTTTGTTTAAGCTTGATATCTTAAGCCAGCGCGGGCTCGGCCATATCAAGGATGCTGTTGAACTGGTGTGGCAAAACAAAGGAAAGCGTATAGATATTACGCAGGTGGAGAAATTCAAAAAAGATAAAGGCGTTGCAGCCCAGTTAAAGAGCGCCGACACGATTGGTTGTTTCTATATCGAATCGCCCGGCATGCGACAACTGCTGAAGAAATTGCGCTGCGATGATTACCTGACACTGGTCGCTGCGTCTTCCATCATCAGGCCCGGTGTATCGCAAAGCGGGATGATGAAGCAATATATCTACCGCTTCCATAACCCCTCTACGTTTGAATACCTGCACCCGAAAATGGAAGAACTGCTGAAAGAGACTTATGGAGTAATGGTGTACCAGGAAGATGTGATCAAGATCGCGCACCATTTTGGTAAACTCGATATGGGAGAAGCCGATGTGTTGCGCCGCGCCATGTCCGGTAAATACCGCGGCCACAAACATTTTGAGGAGATCAGGGCCAAATATTTTGCGAACTGCAAACAGGAAGGATATCCCGACCATATTGCCGCGGAAGTGTGGCGGCAGATCGAAAGTTTTGGTGGTTATTCTTTTTCGAAAGCGCACAGCGCGAGCTTCGCTGTCGAAAGTTACCAGTCGCTTTTTTTGAAGACCTATTACCCAATGGAGTTCATGGTGGCGGTCATTAACAACTGGGGCGGTTTTTATTCCCGTGAATTATATTTCCATGAACTCAAACGGGCCGGCGCGACGCTGCATCTGCCCTGTGTCAACAACAGCGAAGGTTTTACGAATATAAAAGATACCACCGTGTACATGGGCTTTTGCCATATCCTCGGCATGCGGCAGGAGTTGATGTTAACCCTGCTTGAACAGCGCGGCAAGTTTGGCGCCTTCAAACACCTGCAGGACTTTATTGAACGCGTGCGCCCTGACCCTGAACAGGTGCACAAGCTGATCCGCATCGGGGCCTTTCGTTTTACCGGCAAGAGCAAGCAGGCCCTCCTATGGGAAGCAGATTTTTTGTTGTCGAAAGTGAAGCTGCATGCTACGGGCAATACGCTGTTCAAGCATGAAGAGCCTGTTGAGTTTGAGTTACCGCCCCTGTACTACGACCCGCTCGATGATTACCTGGATCAAATTGAACTGCTCGGCTTCATCGTTGGCGACCCGTTCGAGATGGCGGATATTGATGTGTCAAAATTTATCACGGCAAGTGAGCTTGAAAAAAATCTTGGCAAAGAGGTTAACGTAATAGGTTACCTGATCACGACCAAACCGGTGCATACGATCAAAAACGAAACGATGTATTTCCACACGTTCTTCGACCAGCAGGGCAACTGGCTTGACACCGTGCATTTCCCGCAGGTCGCGGCGCAATACCCGATCATGGGCCGCGGGTTTTATGGTATGCGCGGCGTGGTGACCGAGGAGTTTGGCGTGTACAGCGTTGATGTGCATTATTGCAGGAAGATGGGGTATAAACAAAAGGCTGAAAAAGTGGATGAGGTGCTGAAGATGGATAAAAGTTATGTGAAGATGGAGGAAGCGTAAGGTCAGGCGTTGTTTGTTTGCCATTGCTGAATGGCAGCCTGGGGTACAAAACTTTGATAGGGGTTTGCGTTGAACCATGCGTTGATATGTTCGCAATTTGCATTGGCCATATCTATCGTAAGCTCAACTCCTGAAATATATAGCTGGAGAAAAAATGCATCCGGAACGCTCAAAAAACTGTAATGAAAAACCAGGTTTTCAAGATCGACCTGCACCTGTCTAATCGTATAGGGCCAAAATTCATTTGATTTCGGGTACCGGCAATACCGTTTGACACTATCAAACAAGACATGGTTCACACCTGTTTCAAAAGGGGCGCTTGCCTTAATCATATCATATGCCAGGCCTTCCAGGCCAACCTTCAGCAGGAACCGCGAAAGGATTTGGCTGTGGCTGTCAAACAAACCAAATTCGGGGATATATACCGGTATGCTTTTTCTTTTTAATATTTTTTTTCTATGGATTTATCCGGGATCGTTACGCCTTCGCCGGCGTTTTTATCTTTCGTGATGATCACTTCGCCGATGCCTGCATCAACGATCACACCTTTGTTCGGCGGTATTCTTCCTTTTTTATTTGTAACACTTAACCGGTGGCGCGTTTGTTTAAAAAAAGGCATCTCCAGCAGTGGCCCTTCAATCTTGCGCGCGAAATAATTGTTGCATCCGTCGCATACGACACCCCTGGCTAATATTAAGGTTTTGTTTCCCAGTGATTCCGGCACGACGTGCTCCACACTTTTTGAATCATGGGAAGGCAGTTGGCAAAAAATACATTTCATGAATTTTGGAAAAAAGTTATTCGAATAAACTTAAAGATACAATAAATGGTGAGGGCGGTCAATGGTAACCAAACGAGCACCAATTTTGGTAATAACTGCCGGAAAGTTTTTTCGCCACCTGCCGGTTCAAGGAAACGGTTATAGAGATAAGTAATCATGGTTTTTGCGAGGTACCACATACCCGTAAAGTTAATGCGGGTTTTGCAGGATTCTTTGTTAGTTTGCAGCTATGAAAAAATACCTGGTTGTCATCATAGCTTTGGCGTTCATATCGTGGGGTGTCACGGGCCACAGGACGGTCGCAAATATTGCGTTGAACCATTTAACCCCAAAAGCAAAGGCAGCCGTAGCGGAGTTGCTGGGTTCGCAAACCATGGCGGACGCGAGCACCTGGGCGGACGAAGTGCGCAGCGAACCCGCTTACCGCAACACGGCCCCTGAACATTTTATCAATGTGGAGTTGGGATTGTCACACGATGCCTTTGTGCAGGCGGTGAAAAATATGCCGCAAACCAATGTGTATAAGGCCTTGCAGGATAACGTGGCCGCGTTAGGTGATACGAAAAGCACGGCATCACAGAAAACGGAAGCGTTGAAGTTCATTATACATTTTGTGGGTGACATGCACCAGCCGATGCATGTCAGCAGCGCGGAGGACAAGGGCGGTAATACCATTCAGATACGTTATGATGGTAAAGGCACTAACCTGCATTCGCTCTGGGACTCAAAGCTGTTGGAACACGGCGGGCTCAGCGACCAGCAACTGGCGGCACAATACGACCACTTAACACAACAACAAATTACTGCCTGGCAAAAAACGCCGGTGATCGATTGGGCCTGGGAGAGCTACCAATACAGCACGCAGCTATACGCAGATGCGGCTAAGCCTGACGGCAACATGGTTGACGATGCCTATTACAAAAAATATATACCGGTAATCCAGCAACGGCTGGAGCAGGCTGGCATAAGGCTGGCAGGCCTGCTGAACGAAGTATTTAAAAATGGTTTGCCGCAAAGTGCGGCGGAAGTGAAAGTAATTCCTGCTGTACCAACTGGTGATAGCTATTGTGATGTGGTTTACGGCGGCAAATATTTTGATAATTCCGGTATGACATTATTAAACCTTGGCGCTGCTTACCCGAACAGTACAATGACAGTTGTGATTTACAAGAAAGACCGCGGCAACTGGAGCGAAGACCCAATTAAAATGTATGATGGTAAAAAAATTTGTGTGAAGGGTAAACAGATCATGTATAGAGACAAACCGGAGATCGTGGTGGAGAAGCCGGCTGATATAACCGTTCAATAAATGACATTCGAAAATTGATTAACCCATAGTGTTTTTTCTTTTGTCAGCAGTCCAAATTCGCATATCGCCGGGTTGGCTGTCTGGTCATCATATATGGCCCTGTGAAAACAGAACGTTCCTGGATTTACTTTGCAGTAGTTTTCCATTTTACGAAAGACCTTTCCTTCTGCCGACCAGCCGCGGTTTAAGCTTCTGAGTTGTTTGAAAACATTCAATTCGGCATGATCAATCGCGCCGCCAACCGTGTGTGCGATAAAATGGCCTTTGTCCCATTTGTCACCAAACCGCTCGTTTGTTTTACCCACCCAGCCGCGCAACCGGTAGTCATCCCGTTTCGTTTTATTGGGCAGGCTCACGCCGAATGCAGTAATGATGCGGGATTCGTAACCAAGTAAGGACCTGTCATCCATAATATATTCAAATGCCCCTATTTGCACAATGCAAATGTCGCCGAATGGCTTGCAATAACCACGGTAATGATCGCTCCATAACCAAGGCAGTTCAATCTTAAGAAAGGAGTTAATTTCTTCTGTTGAAGCGTCGCCCGCATCCTGCAGCAGGTTTTCATATATGTCTGGATTCTCCATTCTTTTGCACTAAAATAATTCATTTCCGTATTTTGCAGCATGGCAAAAAACACAATAGAGATTATTGAAGGCAAACTTTTAATCAACGGGCTGGAGAAAAACCCGTCCATCATTTCCAAAGCTAAGTATGCACTTGGCATGAAAAAAGTAAAGCCGGTTAGCCAGAAAAAATGCAGCACGGAATACTGGCAGGAAATCGTTACGGCGCTCGGCAAGCATTACAAAGTTCCCAAAGATCAAATAGAGAAAGCAAAGCGGAGCAGGATTTACCTGAAGTAAGCAATGACTGAAACCATCCCTCATATTAAGCTTTCAGAGCTCAACAGCCACGTAGCGGCTGTGATAGAACAGCACCTGGCAAGCCTTGTTTTTTGGGTGATTGCTGATGTAACCAATCATAGCTTCAAAGAAAAAAGCAATTATCACTATTTTGACCTGGTCGAAAAAGCAGACGACTCTAACCAGCTCGTCGCCAAAATTGCAGGTAAAGCATGGGGTAACGGATCTGCCCGTATTGTAGAATTTGAACGGATCACAGGCCAGCGTTTTACTAATAACATTAACGTACTGGTAAAAGTCAGGGTAGTTTACCATGTGGTTTACGGCCTGTCACTCGACATCCAGGACATCGATAGCAATTTTACGCTTGGTGTGCTTGAACAACAGCGGCAGGCAACGCTTGCCAGACTGGTAACGGAAAACCCTTCAGTTATTCGTAAGGTAGGCGATCGATACCAGACGCGCAACAGCGGCCTGCCCTTGCCTCGTGTTATCCAAAGGATAGCTGTTATTTCGTCCAAAACATCTGCTGGAAACGAAGATTTCCGGCATACCCTGTTGAATAATTCGTTTGGCTACCGGTTTTATATTGATGACTACCATACAGTTGTTCAAAATGAAGCTAATGCACAACAATTCCTCGAGCGTTTTATTGATGTATTCAAATCCGGCCAGCCTTATGATGTTGTCGTCATCAACCGGGGCGGCGGAGCCCAGACCGATTTCCTGATTTTTGACAATTATAAGATTGGCCTTGCCGTGGCTCGGTTCCCTATTCCTGTTATCACCGGGATCGGGCACCAAAAGAATGAGACGATCGCCGACCTGATGGCCCACACCGCTACCAAAACACCCACGAAAGCTGCAGAGTTTATCATCTCTCACAACCGGAATTTTGAAGATGCGATCGTTAATTTTCAAAAGGCCATCCTGATTAAATCCCAGCAAATGTTTTCAGGCCAGTACCAACGGCTGACCAACCTGAATACATCCATCGTTAATAATGCCAGGACTTACCTGAACGGCCACAAGGATGCCCTGGTCAACCATAGGCAAATTGTAGTCAACAAAACGAAGACGCTGTTGTACAATCACCAGTCAAGACTTGCCTTAATTGCAACTACCATGGTAACCAAGCCGCGGATATTGACGGGTAACAAACTGCACGACCTGAGGCACATTATCAATAATATTAATACTTTTAAGACGGGTTATTTCAAAAACCAGCGGGGCTACCTGGGGCATTATGTATCGGTGATTAACCTAATGTCCCCTGATAATATCATGAAAAAAGGTTTTGCAGTAGTAAAGCAGAAAGGCAAGATTACCAGCAACCCGGCTGTTTTCCAACCCGGCTCGGATATGGAAATCATACTGTCCGGAAAATCTATTCGCTCAACAGTAAAATCAATCACTGACTACGATGGACACGAATTTAACATATGAAACTGCCTACCGTGAGCTGGCGCAAATTGCCAAAGAAATTGAAACAGAGTCAGTATCGGTTGATGTGCTGGCGCAAAAAGTAAAGAGGGCTTCAGAACTTGTTGCGTTTTGCCAGGCAAAGTTGAAAAACACTGAAGCCGAGGTTAACAAGATTATCGCCCAAATGGAAGGCAGTAATAAAACAGTTTAGGTATGTTAAGCGCTGCGGGCCTGTTATGAATCGGAGGGTAAACCAAATTTCGCGTGGAAGAACATCCTAACCTTTTTCGTAGTGGTATTCCAAATTTTCTTGTTGACTATTTGTCTGAACGGGTTTATTTCGGGGAGTTTTTATATGCAATTTTAGGGAGATATAATGTAACTTATGAAGAATCTAACGACAGAAAAATGGAATGACAACAGGCTCATACTTATAACAATATTTTGTCAATGAAAACAGATAAACAGGTCAAAGGCGTGTCAGGTACGCTTGTAGTGCAAGCTGTCGTCAATAATCACTGGAAGAGTGACTGGCAAAAAATTGATCAGGAAAACGACGATGCAATTGATGGCATTATCCATATCCGTAAAAACGGTGAGTTAACAGGCGAAATGATTTACGTTCAAGTTAAATCCGGCGATGGCTACGAGGTGGTTACTGCTAATCGGCCTGGAATTATCGGAATAAATGTTGGCGAAATGCACATTTACAAACACAAGCCAAGATGGAAAATACTTAAAGGAGCTGTCATCATGGTATTTGTAAATGACGAAGGGAGAGCATTTTGGACTGATCTTAAATCAACCGATTCTTACTCAAAAGAAAATAAGTCAATTATTCTTATCCCTCGAGGGCAAACTTTTGGCGCCCATTCGAAAGGTCATTTCAGGAAGATTGGCGGGTTTCACGCAGATGAAAAATACCTGCCGGTCATAAGGCTGAACAGGGCAGATTTTTCCTACTGGCAAATGTCGGTAGCGGTAAACCAGGTAGCCCGTGCTTTTTACAAAGAATGGAGTAATGCTACTTCCATTGACCGGACCCACCCGGATCTTGGTGAAGTAGTTGTCAACAGAAGTGGTTGTCGGCACATCAGCCGTCAAAAACGAGGTCCTGATAAGATTATACAATCCTGGCAATTACTGCCAGCGGCCAAAAAAATGATCACACTTGTAACTAAGGCTTACCAGGTTAAAAAAAGCGTTATTGCTGATAATGTTGATGGTTATATTCTCAAAGATTACATCAGCTTGAGAGCGAAGATCATATTTCCGAACAGGCATAGCAGTGATGTGCAAGTAGTCTTAAGACGAAAAAGAATAGTAGACAAGGTCAATAATACGATAGACCAACAAACTTGGTTTTACTCGGTATATGAGCCATGTCGCAGCTTGCAGGAATAAATGGCAGGGTTGTCAACCGGTACGTTGAGATCACTATCGAATACACGGTAATCCGTGCTCGCCTTATTTCCCTGTGTGCCAATTGGTCCGCCTGCCAATGCTAAGGTAGGTATTTTTATAGTTGGAATGATTTGTTGTTCGGGAAAATATTGGTTCACATTGCACATATCAGCCACCAAAAATTGCTATTTTGGTGGGGTGAAGCTCTATCATCGTCCATAATATTAAGCATGCCCTGAAAGAATCGATCGGTTATTATGACATTGAATTTACACCGCTGAACCTGTACAATGAATTTGAGATCGTGCGTGGGTTGGATGAACGGTCATATATGGATGTGGTTGTCATCGCGCGGGGTGGGGGGAGAACCGGAATATCTTCAGCTGCACCGTCCTGGCCGGAAAATCACTGGAGGTTAGACCTTATTTTATCACTGCCATCGGGCATCAACAGGACACGCCGCTGCTGCAAAAGATGGCTGATAAAGCGTTTATAACACCCACCGCTTTCGGCAATTATTTATATGATCTTTTTATACAAACGAGCGAAGAACTGCAACACTCGAAAGCCAAGATGATAGATAGTATCAAAAAAGAACTGGCGGTAAATTATGAACAGCAACTACAGACCCAGGCGGCACAATTGCACCAAACGAATTTGTTGCTGGAACAGGCGAAGGGAATGGCAGCGGAAAAAACCAAATTGAATTTTTCACTGATTATCCTGATGCTTGTATTAGGCTTGGTGATAGGTGCATTGGTTACCTTTTTTTTGAAAAAATAGGCTTGCATGATAAATATCCTCGTGGTAGCAACCCATTGACTTCTGAATTGTTTCAAACTTGATTCACATTTCATAAAGTTTTTTGTAAGTTTTTTTCTAAAAGCCTTGCAAAGCTGGAAAAAATGACTTATATTAATGCCAGCAATCAAAACAACTAACACGACCTAAACTTTTTATAATGAAGCAACCTGCTAATTCTTCGACACTGGGTAAAAGGGATTTTTGCCGAAGGGTTGCATTCCCGTTATTTCTTTTATTATTCAGTATATCTACTATAAAGGTTATCAAAGCACAAACACCCGCTACCCCTGCTCCAAAGCCAACCAGTGGCGGTAATGCAGTAACCTCATCGCCAGGGTCGCCGGTTATCAGCGTTAACCTGGACCTTAATAATTTTTCGGATAACCTTCCGTTCGATGTTGATTTCAAGATTGTAGGTGGCGCACAGGGTGACAAAGTCACCGTCTCAGATATCATACATATAGATCTATACTACAGGGAAGGAAAGCACGATACTGCGAGTTTTAATGCAGCTGACTGGGTACTTGTTCCTTGGGATAACCCGCAAACCAGTAATATGTATAGCTTCAATATCAAAGCGTTGCCACCTAATAAACAGTATACTTTTTTAATGAGGTTTAAGCGCGTTTTTACGGATACAGAAAAGGCGAAATTGACTGCACTTATTAAGCCGGCAATAGAACCCATCATAACGGATAACGCAAATGGAACCGGATTCGAATTTAGCGACGAAGTACTTAATAAGGCCATGGATGCTATCAAGGCCAAGATGAATGCTT
>JABDGS010000051.1 GCA_013285915.1 Bacteroidota bacterium | reverse complement strand
TTAGTGGCCTTTATTTTATACCTGAATCTCATTTTCAGGCCGTTAAGGGTAATAGCCGATAAATTCAATGTATTGCAAATGGGCATGATAGCGGCTGAAAGGGTATTTAAAGTACAGGATAATACAGATGTAACCCCTGCCCCTAAAGGGGGATATGAAGCAGCTTATGCTAACAATCAACTCGCTGAAACTTTAAATAACGGGGTAAGCTTGAATAAAACTTATGGTGCTATAAGCCCCCCTTTAGGCCCGCCCGTGCCGGAACGGACGGGGGATGGGGGAGCGGTCATTCGCGGCCAGGTTGATTTTGAGCATGTTTGGTTTGCTTATGTAGATGAGAATTATGTGTTGAAGGACATTAATTTTCATATAAAAGCCGGGCAAACCATTGCACTGGTGGGCCATACAGGCAGTGGCAAAACATCAATTATAAGCCTGCTTAACCGGTTGTACCATATACAAAAAGGTGCCATAAAGCTGGATGGAGTAAATATTAATGAATACGACCTTGATAAATTGAGAAGCAGCATAGGTGTTGTATTGCAGGATGTATTCCTGTTCTCGGGTTCGGTGCTTGATAATATTACGCTTCGCAATCCTTCTATTTCAAAGGAGCAGGTGATACAGGCTGCAAAAATGATAGGTGTGCACGATTTTATTATGCAGCTGCCCGGCGGATATAGTTATAATGTGATGGAGCGCGGCAATACTTTGAGCCTGGGTCAAAGGCAGCTTATATCATTTATCAGGGCGTTATTGTATAACCCCTCCATACTTATACTGGACGAAGCCACCTCATCAATAGATACCGAAAGTGAGATGCTTATTCAAAAAGCTATCGATACCCTTATTTCAGGCCGCACTTCTATTGTAATTGCCCACCGCCTCTCTACCATCCGCAAGGCCAGTAAAATTATAGTGCTTGATAAAGGCGAGATAAAAGAAACCGGCACCCATGAAGAGCTGCTTATGCAGGGTGGCTTATACAGCAAACTGCACAGCATGCAATTAGAGAAAAAGAAGGTTTTGCCGGTATAACCCATTTAAAATCAACGTGTAACCATTTACATAGCAATTGCTACGGATGGTGACCGGTTGGCCGCAGGAAGTTTTTCCCAAATTCTAAACTTCAAATACAATTTTTAATACCCCAACCCTTATCTTTGCGGCAAATTTCGGGATGGGTATGTCGTCAAAAAGCCTCAAATCTTTACTGGTAGCGGTTTTCAGCGTTTTTTCGTTAGTTTTTTTCAATACGTCCAACGCTCAACCGGGTACTGATACCAGCGCAGTACAAGCCCCTGCTGCAGAAAAGAAGGGATTTAATGCCAGCGAGGTTATTTTTGGCCACGTATTAGATGCCCATGAATTTCATTTTCTTTCGTATAAAGACGGTAGCGGCAAAGAACACAGCATAGCCATACCGCTGCCTGTTATATTATATTCCCCGCAAAAAGGCTGGTCTTTTTTTATGGCTTCTGCCTTTGAAGAGGGTGAGGTAGATGGCTATAAGCTTGATGGCAATAAAATAGTGGCTACTGACCCATCTGTAAAAGTGTACGACCTGTCATTAACCCGCAATGTAGTGCAGATGATATTGGCGCTTACCCTGTTGGTTTGGATAATGATAAGCATAGCCAATAAGTATAAAAAGAACCCGGGCAAAGCACCTTCAGGCATGCAAAATGCCATGGAAGTTGTTATAACATTTGTGCGGGATGAGGTTGCTGTACCAAACGTTGGCAAAAAAGCGCCAAAGTATATGCCTTATTTTCTCACTATCTTCTTCTTTATCCTTATCAATAACGTTATAGGCCTTGTGCCGGGTACAGCCAATGTAACGGGCAACATCGCCTTTACACTGGTATTTTCACTCATTTCTTTTATTGTTATCCTTATCAGCACAAACGGCCACTACTGGATGCATATTGTAAATCCACCTGTGCCAGGCTTTGTAAAACCCATTATGGTGCTGGTTGAGGTGCTGGGTATATTCACAAAGCCTTTTGCTTTAATGATACGTTTGTTTGCCAATATGCTGGCAGGCCACATCATTATTATATGTTTAATATCGCTGATATTTATATTTGGTGCGCTTAACGCAGGAGTGGGTTGGGGTTTTTCTCCAATCTCAATAGGTTTTTCAGTGTTTATTTATTTTATTGAAATATTGGTTGCTTTTATACAGGCATTCATTTTTACTAACTTAACTGCCGTGTTTATTGGCCAGGCCATGGAAGGTTCACATGATGATCATGGAGAGCCTCATGAAGACACAGTGATGATCTAATAAACGTTGTCTTTTTTAAACAGTATAAATATACAATTATGCATTTATTAGTGTTGTTAAGCACAACCCCTTGGGCAAACGCAGGTGGTGCATTGGGCGCTGGCCTTGCTGCCATTGGTGCTGGTATCGGTATCGGCCAGATTGGTAAAGGTGCTGTAGAAAGCATCGCACGCCAGCCTGAAGCCATTAACGATATCCGCTCAAACATGATCCTTGCAGCAGCCCTTGTAGAGGGTGTTGCGCTGTTCGGGGTTATTGCAGGTATTCTTGCAATGTTCGTGTAAACAAAGATCTTTACTGCACCCGGAGCACAGGGCCGAGGGTGCAGTAATTATTAATTGCATTTGCCGCTTTAAATATTTGTGCCACGGGCACATAACTATAAATAAGATCAGTATATGGATTTGCTTACCCCGGGGTTTGGATTGATTTTATGGACACTGCTTGCGTTTCTTATAGTGTTTTTTATTCTGAAAAAATTTGCGTGGAAGCCTATTCTCAACTCGCTGAAGGAGCGTGAAGATGGTATTGCAGCTTCTATTTCATCTGCTGATAAGATCAAGGCTGAAATGGCCCAGCTTAAAAGCGAAAATGAAATGCTGCTTGCAAAAGCAAGGGAAGAAAGGGCTGCTATGATAAAAGACGCAAAGGAATCATCAGACAAAATGATCGCTGATGCCAAGCAAAAGGCTAAAGCTGAATACGACAGGATCGTGTCTGACGCGCAACAGGCCATTACCCAGCAAAAAAATGCTGCTTTAACTGATGTTAAGAACCAGGTAGGTAATTTGGTTATTGAAGTAGCTGAAAAAGTGCTGCGCAGGGAATTATCAGCAAAGGCTGAGCAGGAAAAGTATATTAAGGAATTAACCGACGTAGTAAAGCTTAATTAATTTGAGAATGAGCTAATTTGTCCGAAGGACCCCTTCGGGGAAAATTAATAAACCATGCCTAATCCACGTTTAGCAGCAAGATATGCAAAGAGCCTGATTGACCTTTCAACAGAAAGAGGTCAATTGGAAGGCGTATATGCTGATATGAAATATTTACAGGCTGTTTGCAAAGCCAGCCGCGATTTTGTAAACCTCTTACGCAGCCCGGTTGTAAAGGCAGACAAAAAGCAGAGTATAATTGAAGCTATTACAAAAGGCAAGGTTTCAGCATTAACTGTAGCTTTTAATAATTTATTGGTAACTAAAGGCCGTGAAAGTGATCTACCCGAAATTGTAACGGCTTTTATTGACCAGTATAACGATATTAACGGCATCCACAAGGTTAAGCTTACAACAGCGGTATCTTTAAGCGACGACCTGAAGGATAATATTATAAGCAAAGTAAAAGCTACCCAGGGTTTAGACAGTGTGGAACTGGAAACCAAAACCGATGACAGCCTTATTGGCGGTTTTGTATTGGAATTTAATAACAACCTTGTTGACGCCAGTGTACTGCGTGATCTTAAAGACATTAAGAAGCAGTTTGAAGGCAATGTGTATGAGCATAATTTAAGGTAGTAGGGAAAGCCCGTCTCCTAAAGAGGATGATGCGGCAGAAAGATATTTGAAAGAACAACTTTTTTTAAGCCTTGTGTAAAAACCGGGCTTCTCCCCCATCAAAGCCCCGTTAGGGGGTGGGGGTGATATTGGGGCATAAACTATAAACTATGGTAGAAATTAAACCCGACGAAATTTCGGCGATCTTAAGGGAGCAACTGAGCAACTTTAATTCGGCTGCTGAACTGGAAGAAGTGGGAACAGTTTTACAGGTGGGCGATGGTATTGCCCGCATATACGGCCTTAACAATGTAAGGGCTGGTGAACTGGTAATATTTGAGAATGGTACAAAAGCCATTGCACTTAACCTTGAGGAAGACAACGTGGGTGTGGTACTGATGGGTGAAAGTGGCGATATTAAAGAAGGCGCTAAAGCAAAACGTACCGGCCAGATCGCTTCAATAAAAGTGGGCGAAGGCCTTGTAGGCAGGGTTATTAATACCCTTGGCCAACCAATTGACGGCAAAGGCCCTATAAGCGGCGAGTTGTATGAAATGCCCCTTGAGCGTAAAGCACCGGGCGTTATCTTTCGCGAGCCGGTAAAAGAGCCCCTGCAAACAGGTATTAAGGCCATTGACGCCATGATCCCTATCGGCCGTGGCCAGCGCGAATTGGTAATTGGCGACCGCCAAACCGGTAAAACGGCCATTTGCGTTGATACCATAATAAACCAAAAAGAGTTTTACGAAGCAGGCAAGCCTGTTTATTGTATATATGTGGCTATAGGCCAGAAAGCATCAACCATTGCCGGTGTAATGAAAACATTGCAGGACAATGGTGCACTGGTTTATACTACCATCGTTGCGGCTTCTGCGAGCGACCCTGCTCCTTTGCAGTTCTACGCTCCTTTCGCAGGTGCTGCTATCGGTGAGTTTTTCCGTGATACCGGGCGTCCTGCATTAATCATCTATGATGACCTTTCAAAACAAGCTGTAGCTTATCGTGAGGTGTCGCTTCTGTTAAGAAGGCCCCCTGGTCGTGAAGCATATCCTGGTGACGTATTTTACCTGCATAGCCGTTTGCTTGAAAGGGCGGCCAAGGTTATTGCTAATGATGACGTTGCCAAAAACATGAACGACCTGCCTGAATCAATAAGGCATCTTGCAAAAGGTGGTGGCTCTTTAACAGCTTTACCAATTATTGAAACACAGGCGGGTGACGTGTCAGCATACATTCCAACAAACGTTATTTCCATTACCGACGGACAGATATTTTTGGAAGGTAACCTGTTTAACTCAGGCATTCGCCCTGCCATTAACGTGGGTATCTCCGTAAGCCGTGTGGGTGGTAACGCGCAGATTAAATCCATGAAAAAAGTGGCTGGTACACTTAAGCTTGACCAGGCGCTTTACCGTGAAATGGAAGCCTTCTCAAAATTCGGTGGCGACCTTGATGCTGCTACCAAAGTGGTATTGGATAAGGGCGCCCGCAACGTGGAAATTCTTAAGCAGCCACAGTATTCACCTTTCTCCGTTGAAAAACAAGTTGCTATTATATACCTTGGTACACAGGGCTTGCTGCGCGAAGTAGCTGTTAGAAAAGTAAAGGCTTTTGAAGAGCATTTTCTTGTGGAGATGCAGAATAAACTGCCTGATGTGCTGGCCGAATTTAAAAAAGGCAACCTTCCTGAAGATGGCCTTAAGAAAATGGTTGAGCTGGCAAAAGGCCTTATGCCGCAATACAAGTAAATCAATTGGCGATTGCAGATAGATTAGAGCGAATAATAAAAAGCTGTCCAACCGGGCAGCTTTCTTGTTTTTAGTATGCCCCGCAAGCAGTTCTTGTCCTTCCTGTGCCGGTTTAAAAAATGGTATTTCTTTGCCAAAAGGAGGAAAAAGTATCCAAAAAGTTTACCATTGTTTTTACCTAATTAATTTATTATCAATATATTGTAAATTAAAAGGCAAAATGGTGTTATAAATTCAATTGCCAATTTCCCTTTCAAAAAAAGTACATGTTATCAATTTTAAACAATATGTCAATGATCTATATACCTAAATATAAAAAGTGATGTTTTGTCCGCTAAAAACACCACCTTTTTAAAAAATATTTTTTTACTTTTAATTGTCCGCACATCCTGTAAAATCTCCATATATAGTCCGCTTGTTGCAATTAATAAATATTTCATTAAATTTTCATCGCCTGTTAAAACCCGTAATTCAATTTTTTATTATTTTGCGCACTCAAATCTTAAACACTTAAAAACGTAAACTATGAAGCTAAGGCTATCTTTTATTATTGGCTGTACAGTCCTGTTTATTTCAGCAAATTCTCAGTTTAGGTTAGGTTTCCAGGCAAGCGGGTTAAAACTTCCGGCATCTGCAGGCAACTATGGGATGTCATTCGGTCCGGGTGTCGATCTCTCCTATTCCCCCGACGAAAGTAAAATTGAGTATTACTTTAACGGTGCTTACTTTTTACCCGCTACAAGTGTGGGTACTGGTTTGGTGTATGATAACAACAGTTCTTCTTCAGAAGCAACACTTACTCAAAAAACTTCCCTCATCGGCCTTTCATTAGGAGCAAGGTATTTTTTTACTGACAGGACCGAGAATGACTTTAACGCTTATGCTGCTGCAAATGCAAATTTTGTGTTTGGTAACACCACCTCGTCTTATTCAAATGTTCCTCAAGGCTACTCGCCTGCTTATAACGATGGATCAAGCGGCAAATCAAGCCAGGTAATGGTAGGTCTTGGTATTGGTGCTGAATACAATTTAGGAAGCGGCAACATATTTGCCGAAGCACAAATCCGGTTCCCGGCTTCATCTTACAATTCCCGTACAGGTTATGCTGACGACGTTCAAATACCTGCCCACCCCTGGTTTTCTGTAGGTTACAGGTTTTCATTTGGCGGTGGAAACGGCTATTAACATTTTTGTTTATAATTTATATTGCAAGAGGCTACCTGAACGGGCGGCCTCATTTTTTATAAACCCAATAATGTAGCAAACAGCCTCATGCGGTTGGGTAAGTTCCTCCTAACGGGGGACGTGTAGCCCTTTTCTACAAACATTGCCAAACCGGCCTTAAATTCATTTTTCCGGCAGTTTCAGGATCTTCCAATTACCCAAAGCCCCATTTTCCCCGCCGCCTACCCTTCATTTACCGCCGTTTTCTTCCATCCATCATATTCAAATGAAATTATTCACAAAATACTTTGGTTTATTTTATAAACTACTCTATGTTTGTGTCATCAAAGCAAAAATTGTTATGAAAAAGCAGGCAATATTAACAGCAACACTTTTACTAATTACCTCCTTTATATATGCACAAACTATTATTAAAGGCACAGTAAAAGATAATCACAATCACCCACTGGCAGGAGCGAGTATTACACTGAAAGACACTTATGACGGCGCAACATCCGATTCACTGGGCTATTTCCATTTTGGCACTACTGAAAAGGGCGCGCACGTTATATCAATAACATCATTAGGCTACAAAGAATATATACAAAATGTAACCCTGGGCAGCGAACCTATTGTTATTGAAACTTCATTAAAAGAGCAATTAGACGAGTTAAAGGCCGTAACAGTAACAGCGGGCAGCTTCGCAGCAGGAGACAATAAAAGGGGTACAGTTTTAAGCTCGCTTGATGTGGCTACAACTGCAGGCTCGAATGCCGATATTACCGCCGCTTTAAGAACGCTGCCGGGCACACAACAAATTGGTGAGCAGGAAGGGCTTTTTGTACGCGGCGGTGCTGGTTACGAGGCCAAACAATATATTGATGGCACACTTGTAAACAACCCCTACTACTCAAGCGTACCTGACATTGCCAGCCGTGGCCGTTTCTCCCCTTTCCTGTTTAAGGGTACTGTATTCAGTACAGGTGGCTATTCCGCATTGTATGGCCAGGCTTTATCATCTGTAGTATTGCTTGAATCTATTGATCTCCCTGAAAAATCAGAAATTGATGCATCAGTATCACCCCTTGTGGTTGGCGCAGGTACACAGCAATTGGCAAAAGATAAAAAATCATCCTGGGGCTTTAGCTATGATTATGTGAATGTGGGCCTGTATTTCAGCCTGGTAAAACAAACACCTGATTATTTTAGACTGCCTCAATTTCATAACGCCGATGCCAACTTCAGGTTTAAAACCAAAAGCGGCGGAATGATAAAATACTATACCACATTTGCACAAAGCAACCTTGGCATACGCAGGCCCGATGTTGACAGCAGCTATTTAAAAGATGCCTTCGCTCTAAAAAATATTAACTGGTACAATAACCTTAGCTGGAGGGAGAATTTGAATAATGGCTGGAGGATGAACCTTGGCGCAAGTTACAGCACAAATACTGATAACATATTTCAGCAGGTGCAGGACCAAAATAACCAGCCAAAGCAGTTTTCACCATACACGTACTGGATGAATTATAAAGACTTTACAATCGACAGCAGGCAAGACCTGACCCAGCTAAAAGCAGTATTTGAGAAAAAACTGGGTGGTATAAGTACATTGCGTGTTGGCAGCGAGTACTGGTATAATTACAACAAGTTTACCTACAATGACACCTTACGTAAACTTATTGATAATTATACCGCAACTTTTGCTGAAGCAAGCATATACCTTACAAACGAAATAGCTGCCCAAATTGGTGCACGTTTTGAATATTCATCAGTTATAAACAAAACAGATGTGGCGCCGCGTATTTCACTGGCTTATAAAACTGGTAAAGATGCACAGGTATCACTTGCTTATGGCGAGTTTTACCAAAAGCCCGAGAATAATCAATTGCTGTATTCAACCAATGTTGGTTTTACAAAAGCTACGCACTACATCATCAATTATCAAAAAATGAATACGCTTCGCATTTTTCGTGTAGAAGCTTATTATAAAACTTATGCTGACCTTATTAAAACAATACCAATTGGCTATAATTACTTCAACTATAATAACAGCGGCAAGGGCTATGCAAGGGGTGTGGATGTTTTCTTCAGGGATAAGAAAACTATTAAGAACCTTGACTACTGGATAAGCTATAGCTATGTTGATACAAAAAGGAATTATTTAAATTATACATCTGAGCTTCAGCCAAATTACGCAGCAACACATACAGCATCATTAGTAACAAAACGCTTTTTCCAGGATCTGAAGATGGGTGTTAACCTTACCTACACTTTTGCAACTGGCAGGCCATACTACAATTTTATGGTTGATAATGCAGGCAAATATTTTCTGCAGGACCAGGGCAAAACCAAGCCATATAATGCCCTGAATTTTAGTGCGGAATGGGTGCCAAGCGTAGGTAAGCCGAATGCCAAAACATTTATAGTGCTGTTTGCAAGTGTTACAAATGTGCTTGGTTACAATGCGGTATACGGCTACAATTATTCGTATAACGGTTTATATAAGCAGCCTATTGAACCACCTGCAAAAAGGTTTTATTTTATCGGGTGCTTTTTAAGCTGGGGTGTTGACAGAAGCCAGGATGCGATAAATAATAACCTGTAGGAAGTTTGCACGAAAGGCTCATTTGGAGGATGTTTGAAAAGTTTGACTGTTTGATTGTTTGAAAAGTTAGAGCGGGCATTACTTATAAAACAGTTTTTAAAGTTTTGGGATAACTTAGATATAAAGCGGCGATATATCAAAAGCATTTTAACCCAAAAAACAATCAAACAGTCAAACTTTTCAAACTAAAATAAAACCAAACCAACCAACCATGGATAACGAACAAAATGAAGATCTGTCACCACACGAAAGTCTGAAACTAATCAGTAAAATGATGGATAAAGTACAGGATGATGCTCTTTGGAAGATCGCAAAGAAAAGATCAACCTTTAAATTGACGCTTGTAATATATTTTTTAATAAACGTCATGCTGGTTGGCCTCTGGTATTTTACCACAGGCCCCCATTCTTATTTCTGGCCGGCGTGGCCGATGTTAGGCTGGGGCTTTGGGGTAGCATTCCAGTTTGTAGATGCATACATTTCGCACGGCATTTTTTCTGAAGACAAGGAATTTGAAAAATTAAAAAAGAAAACACGCGAAGAACAAAATAAAAATCAATAACAATAAATAAATCACCACAAAAACCAACTTTATGGATAATCAGCAACAACAACAGCGCGATGAAGTTTTATGGCGCATTGCCAAAAAAAGGGCAGCCTTTAAGCAAACCTGCATTGTTTACTTTTTTGTAAACGCCTTCCTGGTAGGTATATGGTTTTTCTCAAGCGGCCCATGGTCTTATTTCTGGCCAAAATGGCCTATGCTGGGCTGGGGCTTTGGCCTGGCTATCCAGTATTTTGATGCCTATGAAAGCAACCACATCTTCTCCGCCGAGAGTGAATATGACAAGTTAA
The DNA here is from genome assembly GCA_013285915.1 of Bacteroidota bacterium. Taxonomy (GTDB): domain Bacteria; phylum Bacteroidota; class Bacteroidia; order Chitinophagales; family Chitinophagaceae; genus JABDFW01. The sequence continues at coordinate 18,289 of JABDGS010000051.1, read as the reverse complement.
AAAAACACAACTCTTATTAATAATCATTTCAACTTACATGTATGAAACCGATAATTCTTTCTGTTACATTTTGCCTTTTCATGCTGTTTTCGTTTGCACAAAGCGACCGGTACGCGGCGGCCATGAAATCAAAACTTTCGTTATTTGATTCTGCAAAAACTATTGCTGACCTGCAGGGCCTTTCTGATGCTTTTGTAAGAATTGGTGATGCAGAAAAAACACAATGGCAGCCTTATTACTATGCGGCTTTAGCCTTATCAACCGCAGGTTGGATGGGAACCCAGAGCAATGATTTTGACAAGGACGGTAATGCGCAAAAAATGAATACTTTATGCGATAAAGCCGAAGCACTTGCAACAGCGGATGCTGATAAAAGTGAAATATGCGCTATAAGAAATATGGCCGCCACACAACAAATGATGGTTGACCCCCAAAGCCGGTATATGACGTACGGCACTGCAGCAAACAATGCCCTTAAAAAAGGCATGCAGTTAAACCCCAATAACCCAAGAATGTACTACCTGCAGGGTATGAGCCTTTTTAACACCCCAACACAATACGGTGGTGGCAAAGACAAGGCAAAGCCGGTTTTTGAAAAGGCCATTAGCCTGTACAATGCAGAGCAGCCTGTGGGCTTTAACCCACGGTGGGGCAAGCAACAGGCCGCCACACAGCTTGCTTTATGCCAATAACTTGTGTATAAACTTTAGTCCCGCAACCAGCGGGACTAATTTACTTTTAACTACCTGTTATGGAAGATAACGAACCACAGTTTACGCCGGAAGAAAGCCTGCACCTTATTGAGAGCATGATTAACAAAGTAAAAGACCGCTTTAACGAAGACGGTCATTTGTACTTGTTTTGGGGCTGGCTTATTTTTTTCAGCAGTATTGGTGAATTTATACTGTACAATTATGTGCATTATGAAAAGCACTACCTGGTGTGGTCATTAACCTGGGTGGCGCTGGTTTACCAGGTATTCTACCTTGTAAAAAAACATAAAAAAGCAAGGGTGCGCACTTACACCGGTCATCTTATTGGTTATGTGTGGCTTGCGTATGTAATACTCTGTTTTTTAATCGGGTACCTTAATGGCCGTATAATGGGCGACAGGTATTTTTATCACATCTTTCCAACGGTACTTGCCCTGTATGGTATGCCGCTGTTTTTAACCGGTGTGATCATACGTTTTAAACCGCTCGTTCTTGGCGCCTTTAGCTGCTGGCTGTTGTCAATAGCCGCAGCATTTTTGCCTTATGAGTATCAAATGCTTTGCCTGTCAGTAGCCATGATATTTGGCTGGATAATACCTGGCTATATGCTGCGGGCAAAATACAAAAGACAATTAAACTAATTACCATGGAAGAACAGGTATTAACACCCGAAGAAAGCTTGCTGGTAATACAGGCAATGATAAACAAGGCAAAAGAAACCGTTGCAGATAACAGCTACTATTTTCTGTTATGGGGGTGGCTTACGTTTATTGCATGTATCAGCCAGTTTGTTTTAAAGGTTATTATTAATTCCCCATACCATCCCGTTGTTTGGAGTATAAATATTTTTGCGCTTATTTTTTCTTTGGTGCATGCCGTTAAACAGCAAAAAAAGCAGCATGCAAAAAGTTATGTTGATTCTGCACTTGATTATTTATGGCTAAGTGTTATGTTATCGTTTATGCTGTTTGGCTTTGTGTTTGCGCGTTTGGGCTGGCAGGATTGTTACACGTTTTACATGTTGCTGTATGGGTTGGGCAGTTTTGTTACAGGCAGGTTATTAAAATTTCCCCCGCTTGTTTGGGGCGCAGTTGTATGCTGGCTGCTTGCAATTATAACAACCTTTACAAGCTTTAATGTAAATATGCTGCTGTGTGCTTTGGCAATTGCTGTATGCTATATTATTCCAGGTCATTTATTAAGGTCAAAATATAAACCTCAGTAAAATTATTTTATGCAACAGGAAGAGCAGTTATCAGGTGAAGAAAGCCTGAACCTTATTAACCGGATGATACAGGAGGCGAAAGGCTACTCATACGAAACCGGCCTTGCGGCAATTATTTATGGCTTTACTGCTATTGTGTGCAGTGGCCTGTCATTCTTAAGGGAAAAGGAAATCATACAATTCCCGTTTCATCCATTTTACTTAATGGTGCCGGTATTCTTTATACAAAGCTGGGTACAATACAGGGAAGAAAAGAAAAAACTTGCCAAAACCTTTACTGACGAAGCTATTGATTATATATGGATAGGATTTTTTCTGTGTGTGCTTGCCGCTTTGTGCGCCGGTTTCGCAGGCATACATTACATACAAATAAGCTTTATAATAATTGTCGCGGCACTTGCAGCTTTTCTTACAGGCATGGTGAGTAAAATGCGCTACATGATAGTTAGCGGTTTTATATGCTGGGCTTTGGGCATCATTTCTTTTTTTGTATTAAACCCCTACATATATTTATTGCTTACAGCGGTTGCTATAGTTATTTATGTAGTACCCGGCTTTTTACTGAATGCTTACTTTAAAAAACAGCACCATGGAAGATGAAGCGCCATTGTCAGAGCAGGAAAGCCTTGCATTAATTGCACGGATGATCAATAAGGTAAAATGCGATTACGAGGAGTCGGGCCTAAGCACCCTTTTGTGGGGTGGCGTTATTACCTTTTGCAGCATAGTAAGCTTTATTGCTTTTGAAATTGATAAGCCCTGGCTGTATAATGTTTGGGACCTGACGATACTGGCCGTAATCATCCAGGTAATTGTTGTTATACGCGAAAACCGCAGAAAAAAATACAGGTCACATAGCGACGCAATTATGGGCGGCATCTGGATAAGTTTTGGCACATCAATGTTTCTTATTTCATTTTATGCATCAAAATTTCAAATTCCGCATGCAAATGCACTATATCTTATTGTTTATGGCATACCAACCTTTGCTACAGGTTTAAGCCGGGGTTTTAAACCCATGATCTACGGAGGGCTGGCCTGTTGGGCGCTTGCTATAGCTTCAATGTACACACAAGATGGCTACACTTTTCTTTATAGCGCTGTTGCTGCGCAGGTAGCCTGGTTTATACCTGGATTGATTTTAAGAAAAAGATACCAGAAAGCAAAAAGCGGAAATGTTTAAAGAATTAGATCCCATATTACACTCGCAGTTGCGCCTGGCTATAATGAGCCTTCTTATAAGCGTTAAGGAAGCTGAGTTTACTTTTATTAAAGAGAAAACAAATGCTACCGCCGGTAACCTTAGCGTGCAGGTGCAAAAATTAAAAGAGGCGGGCTATATTGACGTTACAAAGGAGTTTAAAGATAACTACCCCAACACCACATGCCATATAACCCAGCAGGGCATAAAAGCTTTTGAAGAGTATGTAAAGGCCCTGCAGGAGTATTTAAAAGTGGGTCAAAGCAGGTAAAAAATATTTTTTACCCTTCTTATTAGCGCATTTCTTAAAATTTCTATAAATCCCCTGCTAAAATTTTGGCGATCTGAATTTAGATGTAGGTTTACATTGTCAAATTGCATTAAAATGTAATAAAACTTGTAGCCCCCTACTTCGCCCGGTCTTCCCATCACTTATTTTTGCTTATTTTTAGAAACGGAACCGTAGCTATACAAATGTTATCAGTAACATGCGTGCAGTAGTATGCAAGCCAGGCGGCACAGGTTAGAAGTACATGAGAACCAACTAAAAAAAATTATTATAGCGTAAAACACATATTATTGCACTAAACTTTAGCAGCGTCAGTCTTAAGCAGGTTGCTTTTTACAATTTCAAACTATAACTAATTTATACTCCATCCCGCTAATTACACCAGTTATTACCCGGATGGTTACCGTTAAAAGTTTTACGTTGTATTAATTTAAGCTTATGAAGTTTATAGCAGTAATTCTACTGGTTTGCATAAGTATAAATGCTTTGGGTGGTATTGATGAGAACGATGTGTATTGTTATATAAAAAGCATAGGTATTAAAAACCCCGAAATTGTACTTAAGCAGGCTATATACGAAAGCGGCCATTTTAAAAGCCTTGTTTGCATTAAAAAGAACAACATATTTGGTTTTAGAAGCGTGGTGATATACAAAAGCTTTAAAACGTGGCAGGAATGTGTGGATTATTATAAAAGGTGGCAGGACAAACACTACACCGATACTACTGAAGAGTATTATCATTTTTTACAACGTATAAATTATAGTGGCTATAAAGATTTCAGTTATTCAAAACAACTGCAAAAAGTAAAAATACAGGCATCGTTAAAATGTCAGGAAGATGAGCAGCAACAAAAATAAAATAACCCACCCTGCCCTTATTATATGGGCTGCTATAATAGTTCTTATTTTATTATCGTCAGTAAAGTTGCCTGTAATACCATATATAAATAGCTACAGCCATATTGATCTGCTGCAGGATATTAAAGCAGACAAAAAAAGTGTTATTCCAATAAAAAAAATCACATTGCCTGCTGGAGTTGCACCCGGTATGCCGCAGATGGTTAACAACGCATTTGACAGCACTTTAATTGTTGACTATGCTGACGACGCAAGCGTAATGATGCAAAGCTTTTATAGCAAGCTTAATGCGCTTAAAACAAAAAAAGGCAAAGTACGCATAGCATATTTTGGCGATTCATTTATTGAAGCGGATTATATAACAGGTGAACTTAGGGATAAGTTGCAGGCAATATATGGTGGTAGTGGCCCGGGCTTTGTACCCATGCAGTCAATAGTTGCAGACGATTATGTTACTTTTAAATTTAACAGCAACACGTCATGGGCAGATTATAATTTTCATAACAATCCTCAAAAATATCCCCTCGGTTTAATGGGGCATGTGTTTTATTCAACAGGCAGATCATGGTCGCAGTATTCTGCAACAAATAACAATAAGTTTAAAAATATTTACCTGTATACAGGCAAAACAAAAGACAGTTTAGCAAGTGTAACGGTAGATGAAGATGATAAAGAGAACACTGTTACTGTAAATGACGACAGCTATATAAATAAAACGGTTATCAGCAGCAATACACCTGTTGGTAAATTAAAACTAAGCTGTACAAATACCGCTTTACCCGTGTACGGCCTAAGTATGGAAGACAGCACCGGGGTATATATTGATAACTATGGCTTCAGGGGTAACACGGGCGCGCTGTCGCTGCAGCTGCAACCCGATGTGATGAAAGGTTTTGCCAGCTATTTTAAATACGATCTTATTATAGTGCACTACGGACTTAACGTACTTGTGCATGGTGATACAAATTACCTGTGGTTTGACCGCACCATGGCGAAGTTTATAGAAAAGATACGAACCAATTTTCCTGGTGCACCTATTTTAATGATCGGCAGCAGCGACGTTGCTTATAACGAGCAGGGTAGTTATATAACCGACCCTGGTGTGCCTGTGCTGGTGCGCACTGAAAATGAAATTGCCCGTAAAAATAAAGTTGCCTTCTGGAACCTGTATTACTCAATGGGTGGCGAAAACACCATGACCGAATGGGTAGAAGGCGATACAACATTTGCCTACAGGGATTATATGCACGTAAACGAACGCGGTGCTAATAAAATAGCGGGTGTATTCCTGGATAAATTATTACACTCTCAAAAATAAAATGAGGAGTGCTGTTTGCGCAGCACCTTTGTATGAACTTCAGCCTTCATAAATTCTTCGAAGAACTTCTGTACAACAAAAAAGACCCACTGCTTTTTAACAGCTCGTTCTTTCTTATTTTCTTTGCATTGTTTTTACTTATATACCTGGCGCTGTATAAAAAAGCTACGCTGCGCCTGTATTTTCTTACACTATTCTCCCTGTACTTTTTTTACAAGGCATCCGGCTGGTATGTTGTGTTTATTTTAATTGCAGCCGTTGTTGATTACAACCTCAGCCATCTTATTTATAACGAAGTAAATAAGCGAAAGAAAAAGATACTAATGCTAACCAGCGTTTCACTGAACCTCGCTTTGCTATTTACTTTTAAGTACACCGATTTTTTTATCAGCATTATAAACGATGTTTCTTCATCCCATTTAAAATTGCTGAAACTTGGTTTGCCTGTGGGTATATCGTTCTATACATTTGAAAATCTTAGTTATACTGTTGATGTATACCGCGGCCATTTTAAGCCTGTTAACAGGTTTATTGATTACCTCTTTTTCCTGTCATTTTTTCCAAAACTTATGATGGGCCCTATTGTGCGCGCAGCAGACTTTATTCCTCAAATAAACCGGGAGCCTTTTGTTGATAACAGGCAGCTTAGCGAAGGGTTGTACCTGTTATGTTCGGGCATTATTAAAAAAATGGTGATAAGCGATTTTCTTACTGCTAACTATGTGCAATATATATTTGACGGCCCTTCCAGGCACACTGGTATCGAGTGCCTGTTTGCCGTTTATTGCTATGCCATGGTTATTTACTGCGATTTCTCCGGTTATTCTGATATGGCGCGTGGTATCGCCAAATGGATCGGGTTTGATATAAATATCAACTTCCTCTCGCCGTATCAGTCAGCAACCATTACAGAGTTTTGGCGGCGCTGGCATATATCACTATCAACCTGGTTAAAAGATTACCTGTATATACCTTTGGGTGGTAACAGAAAGGGTAAATTTAATCAATACAAAAACCTTTTTATCACCATGCTGCTGGGTGGCTTTTGGCACGGTGCAAGCTGGAACTTTATTTTTTGGGGCGCCCTGCATGGCACTGCTCTTGCGCTTGATAAATGGCGCATGGCCATAGCTAAAAAAATGAAAATATCTTTCAGGCTGCCGCATGGTTTAAAAAGAGCTATCGGTATCATCATCACATTTCATTTTGTTTGTTTTTGCTGGATATTTTTTAAATGCACAACTTTTCACGATAGTTGGGTAATGATAGGGCAGATTTTTACCAATTTCAGGCCAGATGTTGCCGGCGTTTTATTTACCCAGTACCGCCCTGTTTTAATTATACTTGTAACAGCGTTTTTATTACACGCCATACCGGTAAAAGCCGAAGTTAAACTGCAGCAGCGCATGGCTAACTGGCCGTTAACAGCAATGGTATCGTATTTTTTAATATGCCTTTATATTGCCATTGAGCTTAAACAGGCCGTGCCAATTAAACCGGTGTATTTGCAGTTTTAAACCCTTATTGCTCAATTAATACCTGCATTTCATTTTTCGTACGGGACGTTTCGGTATATTTAGGCAAACTGCTTTCTATTTCCGCTACCTGCAAAATATATTGTATGAAATTAATCTGCTATTGCCTATTGCTTTTTTTAATGCCTGCGAAGGCATGGTTACAAACTGATACCGGTTTTTACTCCATAGTTGACAAAGGAAAAATTATTGGGCGCCAAAAGGTATGGAAAAACAGCAGTGATGAATACAATATTACTTTCCAGTTTAATGACCGTGGCCGTGGCGACAGCACTACCACGGTAATTGGCATTAATGCAAATGGCCTCATCAGGTCAGTGTTAACTACCGGTGTTGATTATTATAAAAACCCTTTTAAAGAGCAGTTTGGCATTACAGGTGATTCTGCTGTTTGGATTGTTAACGGCGATAGAAAAGCAGCCAAGTTCAATAACCAGTTATATGCTTTAAATGGTGGCGGTTATGTTGCTTCTGAATGGTTGTTGAAAGCGCTTGTACAACAGCCGGGTAAGAAAATTAATACGTTGCCTGAAGGATCCATTCATATAGGTGAGGTAACCCAAAAAACAATTGATCTTGATGGCAGGAAACAAACATTGAAATTATTTTCCGTTTACTATGATCCATCACCTGTGCCCAGCTATGTTTGGATGACGGATGACATGCATTTTTTTGGTGCCGGGGGCAGTTGGTCGTTCGCTGTAAAAAAAGGATATGAAACATGGACTGATACACTGGTTACCTTGCAGGAAATGGCGGCCGCAAGCTATTACACTCAACAGTTAAAAAATAATTCATCACTGTTAATGCCACACATGCTGTTTACACATGCAAACGTATTTCAGTCGGCTACTGCCACAGTGCAAAAAAATATGACGGTAGACGTAACAGGGGGAAAAATAACCGGTATATATCCTTCCAAATCAACAACCGCAAAAGCAGATACGGTAATTGATTGCACAGGCAAGTTTATTATGCCGGGCCTTTGGGATATGCATGCCCATTACGGCAAGGATGAAGGTGTAGCATACCTCGCAGGTGGTGTTACACATGTTAGGGATATGGGCAATGATAAAACGTTGTTGATTTATAAAAAACAAATTGCCGCCAACACATTGCTTGGCCCCGATGTAAGTTATATATCCGGCTTTATTGACAAAGAAGACCCCTTCCAGGGGCCAACAGGCGCCATTGTGGCAACCCTGGACGAAGGGTTGAAGGCCATTGACGATTACCACAGGTTAGGTTACCAGCAAATAAAATTGTACAGCGCTATACGCCCTGAATGGGTAAAACCCATGGCTGAGCGGGCACACAGTTTGGGCATGCGTGTATGCGGCCATATACCGGCCTTTATGACCGCAGAGCAAGCAATAAACAGCGGTTACGACGAGATTACACACATGAATTTTTTGTTCCTGAATTTTATGGGCGACACTATTGATACACGCACACCGGCCCGTTTCAGGCTGGTTGGTGATAATGCAGGCAAGCTTGACCTGCAAAGTGCGCCGGTGCAAAAATTTATTGCATTAATGAAAAGCAAACATATAGCGCTGGATGCCACGATGAATGTGTGGCAGGGTATGTTTGATGAGTTTAAAGGCGATACTTTAGGGTTTTTAAAGCCTGTTATAGATTGGTTGCCCGCCTCGTTCAAAGCCAGCACTGTAACCCAGCAGCCTTTTGGCAATGATGAGCAAAAGCCATACTACAAAGCAGCCTTTGCTAATATGCTTAAAATGCTAAAGCAGTTATATGATAACGGCATTTTACTGGTGCCGGGCACAGATGGCGGCGATGCCAATGCGCTTCATCACGAGCTTGAGTTATATGTAAAAGCAGGTATACCCGCGCCTGAGGTATTAAAAATAGCCACCTACAATGCCGCCCTTGACTGCAACCTGCAAAACAGGTACGGCCAGTTATTGCAGGGTACGGAGGCTGATTTTATTATTATTGATGGCGACCCAACAACAGATATAAGCACAATACGCCGGGTACAAACCGTAATAAAAAATAACAGGCTATACAAGCCAAAGCAATTGTTACAATCGCAGGGATTGGGGTATTATTATTAGCAGCATAGCTAGTAAGGTTTATTGCAGGGCATACATATAAATTAACGATATTTTTCGCCTTTGTCCTGGCCTGAATAATAAGGGTGCTTACTATTAATTATGGTTTTGTATCTTTACATAAACCACGGGTATGGTTACGGATAGCAGAAAAATACACATAATTGAAGCTGTCATTGATGCAAATGATGAGAACCTTTTGGCGGAACTGGAGGTGGTAATTTCACATTCCAGGCAGGGGCAAAAAAGGCCGGACGCACTGGATTTTGTAGGTCTCATAAGTGAAGAGGATGCAGAATTGATGGAGAAGGCGATAGAAGAAGGTTGCGAACAAATTCATCCTGATGACTGGAAATAGATATTTACTTGATACCAATATCATCTCTGCATGGCTGAAAAAAGAGGTGCCTATCGCGGTACACATCAATAACGCTGAGCAAATATTTATCCCAATAATTGCGTTGGGGGAAATGTATTACGGCGCACAATTTTCAATCAAAAAAATAGAAACTATACGTAATATATCAATGGTTACCCAAAGTTACCCTGTATTGTCTATTACTGAAAGATCCTGCGAAACATTTGGTTTAATTAAGGCGGCTTTAAGAAAGAAGGGCAAACCAATTCCTGAAAATGATATTTGGATAGCTGCCATAGCTAAAGAAAAAAACTTGATAGTTGTAACCCGGGATAATCATTTTACTGAAATTGAAGGCTTAAATATTGAAACCTGGTAGTATCCCATTTTATCTTTTATTTGTAAATGTTGCTCAATTATCAACCCTAACTTTGCTAATATTAATCGCGCCGATGCAAAACATCATTTCAGTAACCGGCCTTACCAAGCAGTTTAAAAATCTTACCGCGGTGGATAACCTGTCCTTCTCCGTTAACGATGGCGATGTGTATGGTTTTCTCGGCCAAAATGGTGCGGGTAAATCAACAACTATACGCATGCTGCTTACCCTTATACAACCAACGGCAGGCAGTATAAATATGTTCGGGCTCGATCTGCAAAAAAGCCGCAGGCAGGTATTACAGCAAACCGGTGCCGTTATTGAAAAACCCGACGTATATAAGTATTTATCAGCGCGCGAAAACCTGAAGCTTTTTGCTGCTTTAAGTGGTATAAAACCTACCCAAAACCAACTTATGGCGCAGTTGGATATGGTGGGTTTAAGCGGCAGGGAGAATGATAAGGTTAAAACATTTAGCCAGGGCATGAAACAACGGTTGGGCATAGCCATAGCACTAATACATGACCCTAAACTTATAATACTTGATGAGCCTACCAACGGTCTTGACCCACAAGGTATTGCCGACATACGTAACCTGATTCTGCACCTTAGCAGGGAAAAGGGAAAAACGGTTTTTGTATCATCGCACCTGCTTAGTGAAATTGAACAGGTTGCCACAAGGGTGCTAATAATTGATAAAGGCAAAAAAGTAATTGAAGGCAGCGCGCAGGAGTTGTTTGATCCATCGCAAACGATAGTTGAAGTTGATACGCTAAATAATGAAACTACCCTTGCACAGTTACAGCAAAGCCAGTGGCAGGCTGCTTTACAGCCACGGCGCAGTCATACTATAATACTAAAATTAAACCGTACCAGCATACCGCAATTACATATTTGGTTGGTACAACAAGGTCTGCAGGTGTTAAGCGTGCAGCCAAGGCACTCATTGGAAGATCTTTTTTTACAGGTAACATCAGGCAAACAACATGTGGAAGCTTTTACAAATTGAGTTATATAAAATATTTCGCAGGCCGCGTACATACATTGCGTTCGGCACCATAGCCGCGCTTATTATTATATTGCAGGTAGGTTTAAAGCTTGATGGGCAGGAGTATCTCGACTTTATGCTTAATTCTCTCAGCAAGTTTGATGTTAGCGGCACCGTACTAAACGGCTACATGGTTTGTTATGTAACCCTGCAAATGCTTCTTATCAATGTGCCATTGCTTGTTACCCTTATTGCCGGCGATATGATCTCCGGCGAAGCAAATATGGGCACGCTAAGGTTTATGCTGGGCAAGCCTTACAGCCGCTCACAGATATTGATCGCCAAATTTCTCGCTGCTTCCATTTATACATTCTTGTTGCTTATTTGGCTGGCAATTTTCGCACTGCTGCTAAATCTTGTAATATTTGGCACCGGCGACCTTATGATCTTTAAATCAAGCTATCTTGTTATTATAAATCACGACGATATTTTTTGGAGATATATGGGTGCCTTTTGTTTCGCCTTTCTTTCTATGACAACGGTAGCTGCGGTTGGTTTTCTTCTGTCAATATTCGCTGAAAACTCCATTGGGCCTATCGTTGGCACAATGAGCGTTATAATTTTTTTTACTGTTATAAGCACATTAAACATTCCAATGTACAACGTTATAAAGCCATTCCTGTTTGTAACCCACATGAATGTTTGGAAAGAATTTTTTGACCAAAAAGCCGATGCACATAATGTTGGTATACCTGGCACCCTGCAAAACCCTCAGCGCATAATTAATTCAGCACTCGTTTTGCTGGCACATATTGTGGGCCTTGTTTCATTAGCAGTGTATATCTTTAAAAAGAAAGATATTCTTAGTTGATCTTTTGTGAAGACTGAATATTATTTTATGAAAAAAATGTTGATTTTACTGTTCACTGTTCCCTTTTGCTTTTTGGCTGCAGCACAGGATATGACTGATCTGGTAAAAAAGGTAAAAACCAAGTTAGACCAGGTGAACGATTACGAGGCAACCGGTGTGCTTAAAACAGATATCGTTTTTATTAAAGCACCGGTAAGTAAAATAAAAGTATACTTTAAAAAGCCCGATAAATTTCGTTTGAAAAAAGATGGCGGCATTTCTATATTGCCCAGGGGCGGCGTTAGTGTAACAGTAACCAATATTGTAGATATTGCAAGCTTTGTTGCGCTTGCTGCCGGCGAAAGCACTGTTGACGGCTACCCGGTAAAAATTGTAAAGGTGCTGCCGTCTGATGAGAATAATGAAATAGTGCTGGCTACCTTATATATAGATGAAAAAAATGTTTTGGTACGTCGTGCAACTATAACAACAAGGGAGAATGGCACGTATGATGTCAGCTTATCTTACGGCAGCTACAGTAATTACGGCTTGCCGGATAAAGTTGTTTTCAGCTTCAATACAAAGGATTATAAACTGCCAAAAGGCATTACGCTGGAGTTTGACGATGATGTAAAAAGCAGTGACATGGATAAGCTTAAAAACAAAAAAGGCAAAGTAGAAATTACTTATTCATCATACATTATCAACAAAGGCATTGATGATAGTGTTTTTAAATAGCCATGCTATGCAAACAATAAAAAACAAAATATCCATCCAGGTTTCGGACGGCACATTGATGAATGCATTTATAACCGCCCCGGATGACAGCAATGTGCACCCCGGTATCATCCTGCTGCAGGAGGCGTTTGGTATTACCAGCCATATACGCGCCGTGGCAGAACGCATCGCCTGCGAAGGGTATGTTGTAATTGCGCCGGAGTTGTTCCACCGCACCGCGCCAGGTATTGAGTTTGACCAAAATAACCTGCCTGCGGTAATGGAGCATGTTATGGCAATGAAGCCGGACCAATTGCAAAGCGACCTTCGCGCCTGTTATGCGTGGTTACAACAACAGGATAAAGTAAATAAAAACAAGATTGGAAGTATAGGTTTTTGCATGGGTGGCCGCGCAAGTTTTGTAGCCAATTATACACTGTCCTTAAGTGCATGTATCTCCTATTATGGCAGCGGTATTCAAAATATGGCCGATAAGGTTAAAGACCTGCACGCACCCCACTTGTTTTTTTGGGGAGGATTAGACACACATATTTTGCCTGAGAACGTTTCTGCGGTTGTTGACGCGATGAAACAGGGAAATAAACCGTACGCCAACGTAGTATTTTCTTATGCTGGCCATGCATTTAATAATGATCAGAGACCCAACAATTATAATTCTGATGCATCAAAGGAAGCATGGGCCATAAGTATAGCTTTTTTAAAAAACAAGTTGCATTAACCCTTACGGTCTTTTATAAATGGGACGCAGATTAGCATGATTGTCAGGAGGTTCGCAGATTTAGCTTCTTCTGATGTTAGCCTTCCTTTTACTTATAAATCCTGTATATCTTTTCAATCCTTAAAATCTGCGTTCCATACTTCCGCTCTTATCCCTCCACCTACAATTCTTTTTTACTTACCGAAATATGTTATTAAATGACCTTAGTCAACAAAACTGGCTTTAAACGTGTTTTACTTCATACGATCATATCTTGAACAGTTGGGGGGTGACTGGCAAAATAGGTTCATAACAAGCTGCCGCGGTAGAAACACCTGCTTGTAAAATTGTAACTCAAAAGTTATACAATGGTTAGTAAAAAAATATTTTTAATCGCTGTACTGTGTTTGCGTTTTGCAGCAATGCACGCGCAGGATACAACAGCATTCCAGCATAATACCCTTTTGGCCAACGCGCTTAAATGGACTTTGCAGCAATGCATCGACTATGCCAAACAGCATAATATACAATTAAATAACCTGCGGCTTACTGCGCAATCATCCGAACAGGATTTGATGCAGTCAAGGGCAACAAAGCTGCCTAATCTTAACGGTAATGTAAGCCAGTCCCTCACCCGGGGTAAGGTGTTGGATAGCAATGGCGTTAGCTTCAGCGCACACACAGGTGTTACAGGTAACTACTCGGTTAATTCAGGCATGGTGCTATATAATGGCAACTATCTGAACAATGATATAAAGCAAAAAGGTCTTGTGGTGCAGTCTTCAAATCTTAATATCATTCAATCAATAAACGATATAACCCTTCAGATAACGCAGGCCTTTTTGAACATTCTTCTTGCCAAAGAAAATATTGTGTACCTGCAGGATTTGGTAACCACTTCAAAGGCACAGGTAGTGCAACAACAGCAGCTTTTTAACGCAGGCAGCATTGCGCGTAAAGACCTTGTATCGTTCCAGGCGCAGGCCGCGACCGACCAATACAATCTTGTGCTGGCCCAAAACACTTTACGGCAAAACACACTTACATTAAAGCAATTGCTTCAATTGCCTGTTGATACTGTATTTGTGGCTAACGTACCCGATTCGCTGACAGCAGAAAAAATGTACCCGGCGCTTGACCAGGCTGTAAATACTGCTTTGCAAAATCGCCCGGAAATAAAGAATGGTAAGTTGGTGGTCGATATTTCGGAGCTTGACCTTGAAAAAGCACGGGCAGGCCTTTTGCCAACATTAAGTGCAAACGGGGCTTTATCAACAGGCTATACAAATGGTTTCGGCCCATATTTCAGGCAGTTGGATAATAATTTTTTCCAGCAGGTGGGGCTTACGTTATCTATTCCCATATTTAATAAACGGGTTAACCGCACTGCCATTGAAAAAAGCAAAATAGAAATAGCCCAGAATGAATACAATCTTGAATATGCAAAAACACTTTTATCGCAGGAGGTTGAACAGGCTTATATAAATGTGCAGAATGCAGAAAGCCAGTACGATGCATCTGTTGTAACGCTTGCATCAGCACAGGAAAGCTACCGCATTACCAATGAAGAATTGAAATTAGGCGCGGTAAACTCTGTTGAACTGCTGGTGCAAAAAAACCTGTATATACAGGCGCTTGAATCATACGTACAGGCAAAATACAACACAGTGCTTTACATTAAGATATATGAGTTTTATATGGGCATTCCCGTAACACTATAAAAATTAACAGGGTATGAAAAAATACAGGTGGTTAATAATATTGCTGGTTATAATACTTGCCGGCGTGGGTGTTTGGTACTGGCTGTTTAATAAAAAAGAAGAGCAGGTAACACTGGTTACGGAAAAGCCTCATTACGGTGACATTGCCAACAGCATAACTTCAACCGGGACAATAGAGCCGGTAGATACTGTAGTTGTGGGTACTCAAATATCAGGGCCCATTCAGTCCATATTTGCTGACTTTAATTCTAAAGTAAAAAAGGGGCAGCTTATTGCGCAAATTGATAGAACAGTTCTTGAAGCCCAGTTAAACCAGATACAGGCCAATTATGCTAGTGCATCAAGCCAGCTAACCTACGCAAAAACAACGTACGACAGGCAAAATAAACTATACGCAGTTGGCGCAATAAGCCAGGTTGATGATGAAACAGCTTTAAATAATTACAACGCAGCCAAAGCCCAGGTTGATAACCTGCAATCGCAAATAAAGGCAGCTCAAAAAAATCTTTCATACACTGAAATATATTCACCTATTGACGGTACCGTGTTAACCCGTAATGTAAACGTTGGCCAAACCGTAGCAGCCAGCTTTAATACCCCTACCCTTTTTGTTATAGCAAAAGATCTTACAAAAATGCAGGTACAGGCAGCGGTAGATGAGGCTGATATTGGCAACGTTAAGGTGGGGCAGCAGGCAAGCTTTACAGTAGATGCCTTTCCCGATGATGTATTTAATGGAACTGTAAGGGAGATACGGCTGGAGCCAGCAGTATCTGCCAATGTTGTTACGTACACTACGATGATTGACGCGCCAAATAATGAGCTGAAGTTAAAGCCTGGTATGACGGCCAGCGTAACCATCATAACCAAAGAAGATAAAAATGCATTGCTGGTATCAACAAAGGCATTGGCATTTCAGCCTGATTCTGCGCAGTTAAGAAAATATATTATAGTGGGCAGGCGGAGTAAAAAAAGTGAAGCAGGCGGAGCAAAGGGTGCAACCGCTGCTGCGGGGCAACGGCAGCACAACACCGCAGATTCTTCAAAACGAAAGCAACACGTGGTGCCTAAAGATTCGTCAGCCCAGCCAGCATTTATTTGGGTATTAAAGGGCGACAGCATTATACAAAAAAGAATTTTTACCGGCCTTAACGACGATGCCAACGTTGAGATATTAGGTGGGCTTACTGAGAATGATGAAGTAATTACTGGCGTTATGGCGCAGGGTAGCGGAACGGCCAAGGCGGGAACAGCAGCAAAAAGTCCTTTTATGCCGCAAAGGGGTGGCGGCAGCCGTAGCGGAGCAGGCGGTGGTGGCGGAAACGGGGGAGCAGGCGGTGGCACCAGGAAGCCGCAATAAATTTAAAGACGATAGTAATGGCTAATTCAATATTAGAAATAAAGGATCTGAAGCGCGAGTTTATTGTAGGCTCTGAAACAGTACGTGCATTAAAGGGTGTTAGTTTTAATATAAACGCCGGGGAGTTTGTTACTATAATGGGCAGCAGCGGCAGCGGCAAAACAACCATGCTTAATATTTTGGGCTGCCTTGACAAGCCCACAGATGGCGATTATATACTTGATGGCACAAATGTGAAAACTTTAGGTAAAAACGAACTGGCAAGGCTGCGTAACCGTAAAATAGGGTTTGTATTTCAGTCATATAACTTATTGCCGCGAACAACAGCGTTGGAAAATGTTGAACTGCCCCTGTTATACAACAGTGAAATATCCGCTAAAGACAGGTATGACAGGGCTAAACAGGCATTGGAAGCCGTAAAGTTAGCCGACAGGTTTGACCATACCCCGGCGCAACTGTCTGGTGGCCAGCAGCAGCGCGTGGCAATTGCAAGAGCCCTGGTAAATGAACCTGTAATGATTTTGGCAGATGAGGCAACGGGTAACCTTGATTCGCGTACATCCTATGAAATTATGGCCCTGATGCAGGAACTTAACCAGCATAAGAACATGACCATCGTGTTTGTAACGCATGAGCCGGATATAGCTTCTTTCAGCGGCCGCACTATAATGCTGCGTGACGGTAAGCTAATGTCAGACACAGCAAATAATAATATTCGCTCAGCAAAAGATGTATTACAATCATTGCCAAAAACCAATGATTATTAACCGGCATTTATGAGTATTTTGAACCTTATACAGATAGCTTTAAAGGCAATGCAGCGTAATAAATTGCGTGCCTTTCTTACCATGCTGGGTATCATCATAGGCGTGGGTGCTGTTATCGCTATGGTAGCTATTGGCCAGGGTTCAAAAAAAAGCATACAGGACCAAATAGCCGGCATGGGCAGCAATATGATAACCATACGCCCCAACAGTAATGTAAGCGGTGGCGTAAGGCTTGATGCTACCAGCGTACAAAGTCTTGATGCCGATGATGTAAAAGCACTGCAGAGAGCGCAATATCTTAACGCAGTTTCGCCCGCTGTTACCGCCAGGGGGCAAGTTATTTACAGCAGCAATAACTGGTCAACAAGCCTGCAGGGTGTTAGCCCTGAATACCTGTCAATACGCGACTGGCCTTTAAAAGACGGTATAAGTTTTACTCAGAAAGATGTAACAAGTTCAGCCAAGGTATGCCTGCTTGGCCAAACCGTTATCGCAAATTTATTCCCCAACGGTGATGATCCAATAGGTAAAATTATACGCTTTAAAACCATACCGCTTAAGGTTATCGGCACACTTAGCGGCAAAGGCGAAAATGCATTTGGACAGGACCAGGACGACATTGTGCTCGCCCCATACACAACGGTAATGAAGCGTATAACCGCCACAATATATTTTCAAAACATCTATGCTTCAGCTATTGACCAAAACTCTACAGACCTTGCTTCAGCGGAGGTATCACAAATATTAAGGGAATCCCATAAATTAAAACCTGGTGAGGATGACGATTTTGCGGTACGTACCCAGGAAGAGCTTATCAGCACCTTCAGTTCAACCAGCCAGTTGCTTACAGTTTTATTGGCGGTAATCGCTGGCATATCGCTGGTAGTGGGTGGCATAGGCATTATGAATATAATGTACGTGTCGGTTACTGAACGTACCCGCGAAATTGGCCTGCGCATGGCTATTGGGGCAAGGGGGCGGGATATTTTGATGCAGTTTTTAATTGAGGCAGTGCTTATAAGCATTACCGGGGGCTTAATTGGCATAGCGTTCGGCTTTATTTCAACCAAGCTGGTTACTTTATTTTTAAAGTGGCCTACTCTTGTAACCGAATCATCGGTTGTTATATCATTTATAGTTTGCGTGGTAACCGGGGTGTTCTTCGGGTATTATCCGGCCCAAAAAGCGTCCATGCTTGATCCTATTGACGCATT
>JABDGS010000050.1 GCA_013285915.1 Bacteroidota bacterium | reverse complement strand
TTTTTTTACACTTAGCTTGTTACCATCTTTCCTTTTTAAAAAATCAATAATGGAATTACCGATAGCCTTTCCAAGGTTTACTGGCACAGCATTGCCGATTTGCTTGTATTGTTCATTCATAGAACCACAAAAACCCCAATCATCCGGAAAAGTTTGAATGCGGGCGTATTCCCTTACAGTAAATGGCCTTGTTTCTTCAGGGTGGCACCTTTCTGTTTGTTTTTGGGCCGGGCTGCAAGTTAGTGTTAAGGATGGCTCATCCCAGCTTATTCGCCGCGCGATACCAGTTTTGCCACCTGTTAAATAAAAGCTTTGGAGCATATATTCTTTTTGAATATCTGAAGGAAGGTTGCGCCAGTAACCTCCAGGGGGCACTAAGGCTAATATCTCTTTTTTTCGATTAGGATATTTTGCGCCTGGGGCTTTTGGCACATCAGTATCATACAATCTTCCTTTTTTGAGCGCGTCCCGCAGTACAAAGACCTCGTTGAAATTAGGCGCAGGGTAATGGAAATTGGCATCTATATCCTTTCTTATGCCAACTATCACCAACCGTTCCCTTTTTTGTGGTGTACCATAGTATATTGCCTTTAAAACCTGTGGCTCTAAAACACGGTACCCAATTTCGTCCAGAATAGAAATCATGCCCCTAAGGGTCTTGCCTTTGTCATGGCTCAATAAACCTCTTACATTTTCACCAATACAAATTGCTGGCTTTGTCTCATTTACAATCCTGGCAAATTCGTAAAACAATGTACCCCTTGCATCCTGAAACCCTAATTTTTTACCGGCGTAACTAAACGCCTGACAAGGAAAACCACCGGCAACAACATCTGCTTTACCAAATAATTCAGGAAAAGAAACATTCTTTATATCGCCTTCAATAACATTCCAATTTGGCCTGTTAGTCCGCAGTGTTTCGGCCGCCCAATGATTAATTTCATTTAAAGCAAGGCATTTTAAACCAGCTTTTTCCAAGCCCAGGGCCAAACCCCCTGCGCCAGCAAATAATTCAATTACAGTATACTCCTTTTTTATTGAATGCATATTGGTTGATTGGCAAATTATACTAAAATATTTGAGTAAAGTACACTAAAATATTTAGTCATTAAAATATTAGCTAATATTTTTTAGTTTTTTTCTAAACGCCTTTATAATTCTTTTCTAAGCCTTGCTACAGGTATATTAAGCTGTTCGCGGTATTTGGCAACGGTGCGGCGGGCAATGTTATAGCCTTTGCCCTGCAATAACTCGGTAAGGTGCTCATCGCTAAGCGGTTTCTTTTTATCCTCGCCTTCAATCATATCGCTTAATATTTTCTTTACCTCGCGGGTACTTACTTCCTCGCCACTGTCGGTACTTAACGATTCACTAAAGAAAAATTTAAGCCGGTATGTACCAAATTCTGTTTGCACAAATTTGCTGTTTGCCACGCGGCTTACGGTAGATATATCAAGCCCCGTTACCTCCGAAATATCTTTTAATATCATCGGCCGCAGGGTGGTTTCGTCACCCGTTAAAAAAAACTCCCTTTGATAGTTCATAATGGCATCCATAGTGCTGTAAAGCGTATGCTGCCGTTGCTTTATCATATCAATAAACCACTTGGCCGAATCAATTTTTTGCTTAATAAACATTACTGCCTCTTTCTGGCGCTTATCTTTCTTGCTGCCCTTATCGTATTCCTTAAGCATATCCCGGTACCCTTCGCTAATGCGCAGATCGGGCGCGTTTTTACTATTAAGCGTTATTTCAAGCTTGCCGCCCGTATTAACAATAAAAAAGTCCGGAATAATATAAGTTTCAGCCTTATTGATCTCACCAACATTGCCACCCGGTTTGGGGTTAAGCTTTATAATGGCGCCGATAACATCTTTCAGGTCGTCGTCGGTTAAATTAAGGCCGCGCTGTATTTTTTCGTAATGCTTTTTTGTAAACTCGTCAAAATATTTGTCAAGCACCTGTATGGCCACTTCAACATCTTTGCCACCCTCAAACTGGCGTTGCAGCTGCAGCAGCAGGCACTCCTTCAGGTCCCTTGCGCAAATACCGGGGGGATCGAACTGCTGAATTTTTTTAATAATATCTTCAATTTCTTTTTCTGACGACATTACATTTTGCCTGAAGGCCAGGTCGTCAACAATAGAAGAAAGCTCCCGCCGCAGGTAACCATCATCATCAAGGCTGCCCACTATTTGTTCAGCAATTTTATAACTGCGTTCATCCAGTGAGAGCATTCCTAACTGGTCAAGCAGCAACTCATGAAAGCTGTTCTCAATTTTAAAGGGCAGCGTTTTTTTATCATCCATTTCGGGATAATTGTCGTCCCTGAGCTTATAATCGGCAATATCATCATCTCCCTCCCCTACGTATTCGCTTATGTCAAGGTTGCCATACTCATCTTCGCTGCCATCTGCTTCGTAGTCATCGGCGGCGTCCATGTCGTCTTTTGCCTCATCCCCAAACTCATCTTCATGGGTTTCTTCTGATACTTCCAGGGCCGGGTTTTCTTCCAGTTCCTCTTTAATACGTTCCTCAAGGTTTGCGGTAGGTATCTGCAACAGTTTCATTAACTGAATCTGCTGCGGGGACAGCCTTTGTAAAAGTTTTTGTTGTAATGATTGGCTTAATGACATTCTTTAACTACAGGTTTACAACTTTAAAAATCTATATAATAATTAAGCGCGTAAATTTACGTACAAATAACACTCATATGCGGAAAACTGTTTTAGCCATTTTTGTTAAATTGCTTTTTTATTTTCCCGCATCTGCCCAAACCCATGCCACAACCACCTATAATTTTAAAACATCCCCTTTACAAAGCATCGATAGTGTTAAAGCAAGGCCTGTATTTTTGCCACCGCTTTTACCGGCTAACTTTTATGCCTCTCACCTTCCATTTTTTTGTGCAACAGAACTAAAATTACAAAAAGCGTTAAAATTCCCGGTTAAATTCAGACTGGGCTCGGTAGAATACTGCGATAAGATGGAAGGCAAGTTTCAAAGATAATATTAAGATTTATTTAATACAATCTTAAGCAATTTTTGAGACCCCTAAAAAGTAAATAAGCGATTTTTAATTATCGCAAACCTGCACCTGACATATAAAACCAAAGGGCTGCTGCTGGCCGGTGTAATGGCAATTGTAATGGTTGCAGTTACAGTAGTTATTTATATAGTTTTGGATTCGTCCGGCCTGGGTACGCAACACCTGTCGCACTCAGTGCAAATTACAACGCGCCTTAACCAGGCAGAGAATACCCTTGGCGAGGCGGAAACAGAAGAACGTGATTACATTTTAAGCGGCAACAAAAAGCTGCTTGAGCTGTATGATAACCTAAGCTATACAAAAAATACTGACATAAACCCGGATAGTTTATTAGCCTTTATGCCTGAATACGCGCCACAGGTAAACAGGTTAAACCAACTGGTATACGAC
Organism: Bacteroidota bacterium; assembly: GCA_013285915.1. Taxonomy (GTDB): domain Bacteria; phylum Bacteroidota; class Bacteroidia; order Chitinophagales; family Chitinophagaceae; genus JABDFW01. Next base: position 25,025 of record JABDGS010000050.1, on the reverse strand, counting down.
AAAATAAGTTTTGCTGCCAATATTATTACAGCCGTTAACAATGGCAAAAAGCAACAGGCGGTTGACCTGCTTAATACCGGCAGGAGCAGGCTGCTGATGGATACCATAAAACGCCTTATTAATAATATACAGGTTGCTGAAAATAACAGGTTAAATGATATTACCGCAAAAGAAATAAGCCACCATAACAACATATTTACGTTGTTATGTTTCGGTATACTTACCTGCCTTTTGCTGCTTATTATTTTTTACCAGATGATATTGCGGAATACAAGGCTACGGGAAAAGACTGAGGCAGACCTTGTGGAAGCAAAGAATATGGCTGAGGCGGCAAACAGGGCCAAGACTACGTTTCTTACCACCATGAGCCAGGAGATACGCACGCCGATGCACGATATAATAAGCACAGCATCGCTGCTGGCTGACACCATTTTAACCGATGAGCAGCAAAAATATGCAGGTATTATACAAAGAAGCAGCCTGGCGTTATTGGCGGTAGTGAACGATATAATTGATTTTTCGAATATTGAAACAGGAAGGATACCGCTGGAGAATTACCCATTTGTTTTGCGCGACTGCCTTGAAGAAGTGTTAACTACCGCCGGCGCGGATAATATTGACAAAATAAACTACCGCATAGATGGCAGCCTGCCGCAGCTTATTGACTGCGACCCGGTAAGGCTGCGGCAGGTACTGATGACCATTACCGGCAACTCGATAAAAAATAATACATCAGGGCGTGTTGACTGCAATGTTAGATTGATATTAGAGGTTGACAACATACTGGACATTGAGTTTACTATTACAAGTATGCCGGCAACGCAAGAACCGTTGCATGGTGTATTAGCGGGAGCAACCAACGACGCGTTGTTCGGCATGTCGTCAATAAGGTTTTCCATTGCTGCAAGGCTGGTATCTTTAATGGGCGGCAGCCTGAAAGTTACTACCAATACCGGCGGCGGTAACAGCATAGCGTTTAGTATTAAGGCCAATAAGGTTGACGGTAAATCGAGCGACAAATATCTTAACCGCAGAAAAGACATACAATGGCTTGATAATGAGCTGGCTTCTAAAATACCATTGCATATTCTTGTTGTTGACGACCACGAAGTAAACCAGGCATTGCTGGTGCAGATACTTACCAAAATGGGCTATAGCTGCAAAACAGCCAGGAATGGTGTTGAAGCAGCAGGTATGGCGATTGAGGAGAAATTTGATGTTGTTTTTATGGATATTGCCATGCCGGTAATGGATGGCATTGATGCAACGAAACGTATTAGGGAATATTACGTGCATACTGATACACCGCTTATTATTGGTGTTACGGCCAATGCGCTTTACAGCGAAAAACAAAAGGGGTTTGATGCCGGCATGAATGATTTTTTAATAAAACCCTACAAGCCCATAGATATTCAAAATATGCTTAAGAAATGGACAGCGCTGGTGTTTAAGCTTAAGTATGATGCCCCTGCCCCAAAAGGGGTGTAACAATAACGCTTTCAGTTGCTGCCAACGGACCGTCCTTACAGGGCGAAAAGCCGGGAAATCTGCGTTTGATAGTATTATATCCAGGGCTTTGAAATTTATTCCCCTTTTCAATCTTACACAGCCAAGTATTACACCATTAATTTTAATAAAAATATATTGCCTTTTTAGCGGACAAAACAGCAGTTTTTATATATATGTATGTATACAAGTTCTTTGACATTTGGAAAAAACAAGAATAAAATCCGGATGACCCGCCAATGGCAAATGAATTTATAAAATAAATTGGGTAAAAACAGCAGTAAAAAATTTGCAAATAGTTGATTATAAGCAAATTAGGTAAAATTAGAAGGTAAACTTTTTCCTCCTTTATCCTCCTTTTTTCCTCCCAATTTACAAGTACCGCCCAGCTTCTATGCTACTAAGCTTCCTGAAGTTTTTGCTGCAACACCTGTTTAATTACAGCGGCTATTTTATTGCCTTTATCCTGTATTTGCTCTTCGGTCCAGGTAAGGCTGATAGCTGTTGAAATACACCTGCTAATTACAGCATCGCTGGCAGAAAAATCAGTAGAATCAAGCTTTGCAAGAGTTGCCATTTGGCTGTCGTTCAAAGCGCCAAGCGTGGCGTTATTTTTAAGATGGTGCCATTTGCGTATGTAGTGCCAGTTATTATCAAACCAGTAAAAGTTACCGGCGTAAATGCTTTTGGCTTTCAGTTCCGCAACCACGTCGCGCATAATATCTGCTGTGGGCAGAAACCAGCTAAGAAAAGTGCAGCTATCGCCGTGTGCATCAGGAACAGAACGGAACGTAATCTCCGGTATTTGCGAAAGAATAGCTTTTAACTGTGCATGGTTTTTACGCTGTATAGCAAGAAATTTTGAGAGCTTTCTGATCTGCGCCAGGCCAACCGCAGCATGCAGCTCACTTATCCTGAAGTTGTAACCAATAAAAGGGTGCAGATCTGCTCCGCGGTCAACCCCAAGGTGGTCGTGACCATGGTCGCTGTACCCGTCGCACTTTATATAAATATCGTTGTTATTGGTAAGCACCGCACCACCTTCGGCACAAGTAATGGTCTTAACAAAATCGAATGAGAAAGTGCCAGCATCGCCAATAGTGCCAAGCGCTTTGCCTTTGTAGGTAGCGCCAATACTTTGGCAGGCATCTTCAAGTAACAGCAAGTTATGTTCGGCACAAATTTGTTGCAATGCATCCATATCTGCCATGCTGCCGCACATGTGTACAGGCATAATGCATTTGGTTTTTGGTGTAATAGCCTGGCGTACTGCCTCCGGGTTTACGGTAAGGGTTTCATCTATATCAACAAGTATGGGCACAGCGCCAACGCTAAGCACAGCCTCAAAACTGGCAACAAAAGTAAAGCTGGGCATTATAACCTCATCACCTGCACCAATGCCTAATGCGGCAAGGGCAGTGGTTAATGCAGCAGTACCACTGCTAACTAATTGGGCGTGTTTGCAGCCAAAGGTTTCGGTAATGGCTTTCTCCAGTTCAACAGCTTTCCAAACACCTTTGCGCGGGCCGTCAAAGCCGTAACGCATCATAATACCAGTTTCAAGCACATCGTTCACTTCCTTCCTTTCCTCGTCGCCAAAAAATTCAAATCCCGGCATAACAATATTTTTTGTTGAAGCAGCAAAGGTAAAAAAATGGTGGTATGTGTGAGCGGAGATTTGGCAGCGAGGCGAGTTTGGAAGCATTTAGGCCTAACTTTAACAAACAGGGTATGTAATTTGCCTGCAAAGAAGCATCTAAACGGTATGAAGAAAATAACGATAGTAAGTTGTGTGTTATTGCTAATTATAACAGCCTGCAGCACCAGCAAAACAGCTATGCATGCCCAGGCCGTTGCTGAGAAATATGGCAAAGACGAACAAATAGCAGATACTTTTTTACACAGGCTGCAGCAGGAGAATGACCTGGTACTTGCTAACGCAGTTGAGCATACCGCCTGGGGGCATAATATAACCTACCGGGTTATAGCACGCAAGGGCGGCCAGTGGAAGGGTTATAATTACAAAGTACTGAATGCAAAAGGCGGCCAGGTACAAATAAATGAAACAAGTGTGAACGCCAGCGACTGCAATAGTGTATTACCCTTTTTTGAAAAAGAAGGAATTTGGAAGGAGAGAACGGAAGGTGAAAACAAATGCGGTGCTGTTATAAATGATGGCAGTACCTGGCACCTGCTACTGATAACACCTGCAAAAGTTTTGCGGAGCACCTGGTATGAACCTGCCTTTTACCAGCAGCATTGCCCGGACAGCACAAGGCAGATGTTTTTGGATGCGTTTGAGAAGGTGAAGGTGGTATTAGGTGGCAGCCCTGCAGGCGTGAATAATTAATATTATCATTTGGCCTGCCCATTTCAATCCCCTCCAAAAAAACTACATTTGCAGCCTAAATTTTTCAAGCTATGGAAAAAGGGCCTGTATCGCAATATATTCTGCACCACTACCGCCATTTTAACGCTGCCGCATTAATTGATGCAGCAAAAGGCTATGAAACACACCTGCTTGAAGGTGGCAAAATGATGGTTACCCTTGCAGGAGCTATGAGCACCGCTGAGTTGGGGCTATCGTTGGCAGAAATGATACGGCAGGATAAGGTGCATATTATTAGCTGCACAGGCGCCAACCTTGAAGAAGACATTATGAACCTTGTAGCACACAGCCATTATAAGCGTGTGCCCAACTATCGAGACCTTAGCCCTCAGGAAGAATGGGCCCTGTTAGAGAACCATTATAACCGTGTTACAGATACCTGCATACCTGAGGAAGAAGCATTTAGAAGGCTGCAAAAACATATACATAAATTATGGAAAGATGCTGACGATAACGGCGAACGTTATTTTCCGCACGAGTTTATGTACAAAATGCTGCTGAGCGGTGTGCTGGAACAATACTACGAGATTGACCCGAAAGATAGCTGGATGCTGGCCGCAGCAAAAAAGAATTTACCAATAGTGGTTGGTGGCTGGGAAGACAGCACCATGGGTAACATTTTTGCCAGCTATATTATAAAAAACCAGATGAAGGCCACTACCATGAAAAGCGGTATTGAATACATGGTTTGGCTGGCAGACTGGTACCGCCATAACAGCGGCGGTAAGGGTGTTGGGTTTTTTCAAATAGGTGGCGGTATAGCGGGCGATTTCCCTATTTGTGTTGTGCCTATGATGTACCAGGACCTGGAGTGGCATGATGTACCATTCTGGGGTTATTTCTGCCAGGTGAGCGATTCAACAACTTCTTATGGCTCCTACTCAGGCGCTGTGCCTAATGAAAAAATCACCTGGGGCAAACTTGGTATTGAAACGCCCAAGTTTATTGTTGAAAGCGATGCTACTATTGTGGTGCCGTTGATATTTGCTTATTTGCTGGGGTGGTAGGAAGCTCCCTAAACCGAAACCCCCAAACCCCCCGTCCGTTCCGGCACGGGCGGGCCTAAAAGGGGCTTATAAGAAGGTTAAGTTATTTTTAGCCGCCTAAAGATGTTAGAACAATCAGCATCGTCATGCTGAACTTGTTTCAGCAACTCAAATAAAAATGAGGCGAGCCTAATTCATCGTTACATCAACCATTTGCTGAATTGATAAGACATCTTCAATGTGCTCCATACCCCAATCCTGTAGCTGGTTAAGTATAGGTAATAACGATTCACCTTTTGCAGATAATGCATATTCAACGCGCTGCAACTTATGATCGTACTGGGTTCTTATTATCACACCGCAAGCCTCTAACTCATCTAAATGTTCTGAGAGCATTTTGCGGCTTATGTTTGGTATTATCCTGTACAGGTCGTTATAGCGCATGGGCTTTACTGCCAGGTAGCATATAATACAGGGCTTCCACTTTGCAGCAAACAATTTAAGTGTTGCAATTACCGAGCATTGATAAATTACACTTTGCCCCTGTACTCTTTTGCCAGGTAACCTTTTTGTTACCTCTTGTTTGGTTATCATCAGTAGTTTAGTTTTATCAAAACAAAAATTAGATGGACTATTATCTTGCGCAGGTTAATATAGCAAAAATGCTTGCGCCTTTGGACAGCCCTGCCATGGTTGACTTTGTAGCAAATTTAGACAGTATAAACGCGCTTGCCGAAAATAGTGAAGGTTTTATTTGGCGCTTAAAAGCAGGCGATAACAATGCAACATCCATTAAAATTTTTGATGATGATTTTATGATAGTTAATATGAGTGTTTGGAAAAACATTGACACGCTGTTTGCGTACGTTTATAAAAGCAACCATGTCGAGGTTTTTAAAAGACGCAAAGAATGGTTTGAAAAAATGAAGGAGATGCATATGGCTTTTTGGTATATACCTGCGGGTCATCTTCCATCAGTAGACGAAGCAACTGAAAGATTAAACTATATAAGGCAACATGGTGAAACACCTTACGCATTTACATTTAAGAAAAGGTTTTCTGCTGAGGAAGCGAAGCAATTCGCTCCCGCGCAGTTATGACAAATGTTTACAAATCAGGAGGCATGATGTCAGCTACTACCTTCAACGACTCCTCATACCTTTTCTTATGTAGGTTATTCGTTAGCTGCTCCAGGTGCGCCCAGGCATACAATTGTTTTGCCTCGCTGAATGCTAAATCTATTTTGCCTGCCCACATATCATCATTAAATTCTCTAAAACCGGGTTTGGCTGACAACAAATCAACCGGCTTATCGGCAGTAACACCCAGCTTCATAAAAACACATACATACGCAATGTGCAGGTACTGCTGCATCAAAAAAAAGCGTGCGCGTTGATATTCGGTAGGCGCTTTGCCAAAATAGGTTTGCAGGTATTTCTTTTCTTCACCGTCGTTGGTGGCTGCAAAATTGGCTACAACTGTAAGGTCTAAATAACGGTCATTCAAAAACGCAGCTTCCCAATCCACAAGCCATGTCTTGTTGCCATCAAAAAGCATGTTTTCCGGTTTAAGGTCATTGTGGCATGATACCCAATCGCTGGTGTTGCGCGGATATACAGCTTTTATACGTTCATATTGCTGAAACATTTCAGCTGTCATACTTTCAGGTAATATTTTCGCTTCCCTGAATGTTTTAATAAAACCATCGATGGCGTCAAAATAATGCACGCGAAAAGGGAATGGCGGCAGTGCATGCAAACGCTTGAGTATCTCAGGCAGCATAACCCTCGCCTTATTTATCGGGAAAGGTTTTGCCTCAACAAAATCTGTTATCGAGATCCTGTCCTCAATACCTGCATACCAAATGTGCGGGGCAAGCCCTGCCTCTGCACCCGGTTTCATACATGTATAGTAGTGAGCTGGGTCGCCCATAGCATCATCACGGGTTATTACACGAAGCAGGTAAGGCTTATTTTGAACAACAATTCTAAAAATAAGCGCGGAGGAAAGCCCTACAGTAAGTTGGCGGATATCTTCAAACTCATTTGTACCAAATGTTAGCTGTAAGGCTTGCTTTACAGCTGCTTGTTTTTTTTCTGGGATCATAAAAATGGGTGGAAATTTGACTTAAAGGCATCAAATATATATGAGCTTTTACACGCAATAACACTATAAAAAATATATATTTTTAGGTGAACCTTGATAAGACTGTGTGTGTTAATCATATATAACACATTGCATTTTAGCCATCAATTTCAAGCCGCCGCAACTTCTTTTTTTTGTAAATTTGTTTACAGGTATAGCCCAACCTTATATAAACAGCCAATCGCTATTACACTGTGTGAGCAAGCGACTATCACGTAAAATTGAAGTTATGACGAACAGGTTTGAAGAATTATATTTAGAAGCAGAGGCCGATATACGAAACAGCAGTTACCACGATGCATTTTTAAAATACGAAAGCATTTTGTATGAAGAGCCAGGTTATGCACCAGCGCATAACAGCATGGGCTGGATATACAAAACACAGTTTGATAATTACGAAAAAGCAAGAACGCATTTTCTTACTGCCATTAAAGCAGACCCTGCATATCCTCACCCATACTTTCATCTTGCAGCTTTATATGCAGACCTTGAAAAGTATGATGACCTAAAAAAACATCTTAGCAAATGTTTAAAAGTGCCGTCAGTTGATAAGGCATGGGTGTATTACCGTTATGGAATGATTGAAGAAATTGCAGGGCAATATGATGAGGCAATAAAAAATTACAGACAAGCCATTTTGCATTGCTTTAACAACGATAAAATAAAAGATTACCAGGCAGATATTGAGCGGTGTAAAACCAAGCAGGAGATAGCAGTAGAAAAATGATAACAGCGCGGTTGCACACAATTAAAGTGCTGGAAGAGTATGCTGAGCATGGTTCGTGAGACACGAACTATGGCTGTTATAAACGCTGCACTGTTTGGCCTCCATCAACCATTATAACCTGCCCTGTTGAATAAGGGAAGTCACCTGAAGCCAATGCCTTTACTGCTTTGCCAACATCTTCCGGCAATCCCCAACGGCTTTGTATGGCAAGTCCGCCTGCAAAAAGTTTATCATATTTTTCAACAACACCGGCTGTCATATCAGTTTTTATAATGCCGGGCTGTACTTCGTAAACAGGTATGTTAAACTCGCCCAGCCGCGCGGCCCACAGTTTTGTAGCCATGGCAATGCCTGCTTTTGAAATGCAATACTCGCCCCGATTTACGGATGCTACCGTTGCCGATACAGATGATATATTGATAATGCAGCAGGGAAACATGGTATCTTTTTTCTTCTCTCCAACAAAGTAATTGGCAACCTGCTGTGTAAGAAAATAAGGGCCTTTCAGGTTTACGTTAATAAGGTTATCGAAACTTTCCTCAGTAGCTTCTAAAATATCTTTTCGTTCTTTGGGTGCTATGCCTGCGTTATTGACCAGTACATTCAGGTGACCAAATATATTCAATACCTCACCCAGCATTTTTTCACGGCTTTGCTTACCGCTTACATCACCCGGCACATAATCAGCCTTAATACCAAGGGCGGTAAGCTCATCCAAAACGGGTTGCACCGATTCTTTTTCACGCACACCGTTTATCGCGATATTAAAACCGGCTTTTGCCAGCTCTTTGGCAATACCCAGTCCTATACCACGCGAGCCACCTGTTATAAATGCAGTTTGTTTCATGGTAAGAAAAGTTCATGGTTCATGGTTAATAGTTCATGGTAGTGCGGCTTCGTAAGCCTTCTTCTATCAGTATTGTTGCTAAGCGCCAAATAAAGCCAAACAACAAAGTACAAAGAGAAGCACCAAATAAAACCAGGTACCAAAGTCCAAAATTTTAGGCTTACAATGTGCGTTTCATTTTCAAATCTTCAAATTATTACATCTTCAAATTATCTATCTCCACCCACGCCTTTTTCTCCCAGCTTTCTAATCCTTTTTCTGCCAATTGCACACCCTTGGCGCCTTCAAATAACGTCCACCTGAATGGAGTATCTTTTACCACATGCTTTAAAAACAATTCCCATTCTGCTTTAAAGGCATTATCAAAAACCTCCTGTTCGGGCACTTTGCTCCAGCCTTCATAAAAGTCAATAGGCTGTTTTATATCCGGGTTCCAAACAGGCTTCGGTGTGTTGCCATAATGCTGTGTCCAGCACTCGCGCAAACCTGCCACTGCTGAGCCTTTTGTGCCATCCACATGCAGCGTAAGCAAATCATCCCTGCGTACCCTTGTCGTCCACGACGAGTTGAATTGCGCTATCACACCACCTTCCAGTTCAAATATGGCATAGGCGGCGTCGTCTGCTGTTGCCTTGTATGGTTTGCCCTGCTCGTCAATTCTTTCCGGTATGTGGGTAGCGCCTAAGCAAAAAACGCCTTTTACTTCGCCAAAAAGATTATCAAGCACATACCGCCAATGGCAAAGCATATCAACAATAATACCGCCGTCATCTTCTTTACGGTAGTTCCAGCTTGGACGCTGTGCGGGTACGCTGTGGCCTTCAAATACCCAGTAACCAAACTCACCGCGAACAGATAATATCTTCCCAAAAAAGTCATTTTCCATCAGCCGCTTTAGCTTTAATAACCCCGGCAACCAAAGTTTGTCCTGCACAACACCATGCTTCACACCCGCTTCTTCACAAACGCGGTATAATTCAAGCGCAGCAGCAGTGCTTGTAGCAATAGGCTTTTCGCAATAAACGTGCTTACCAGCTTTAGCCGCCTGTTTAACAGCATCAAAACGTCTGCCCGTTGTTTGCGCATCAAAATAAATCTGATAAGCAGGGTCGTTCATCACACTATCCAGGTCAGTTGTGTACTTTTCAATACCGGCCATCTTTGCAAGTTTTTGCAACTTTATTTCGTTACGGCCAACCAATACGGGGTCAGGCATAATAAATTCAGACGGGCTAACCTGCACGCCACCTTGTTTTATTATCTCGGCAATACTGCGCAATAGGTGCTGGTTGGTACCCATTCTGCCTGTAACGCCGTTCATTATAATGCCAATCTTGTGTATGGTTGCGCTGCTCATATTTATTCGTTGATTTATGAATGATGCAAATATGCGTCAATTACTTTTTGCAAAAATGCCTGTTGATCCTGCTGCCAGTAAATAGAGGAGAATATCTCCACTTCGTTAAAACCCGCGAAGCCTGTCTCCTCAATCCACCCTCTTATTTGCGGGACGTTTATACAGCCTTCGCCCATAAGGCCACGGTCGAGCAAAAAATCAAGCGTCGGTGTTTTCCAGTCGCAGATATGAAAGGCAAATAAATGGCCGTTAGCACCGCAGCGTTTTATCTCCTCTTCAAGGTGGTTGTCCCACCACAAATGGTACACATCTGCTGCCACACCAACATACGGCGAGTTAATAGCTACAGCCATATCGTTTGCTTGCTGCAGCGTATTAACTGCGCTGCGGTCGCCCGCGTACATAGGATGCAGGGGCTCAATAGCCAGTTTAACGCCTGCAGCTTTTGCAGCGGGTAATATTGTTATAATACCTTCCTTTATCTGCTCACGGTTTGCCTCAAGCGATTGCCTGCCATCCGCTCCGCACACAAGCACAATAAGCGGCGCGCCAATGGCAGCAGCCTGTTCGATAGCTAACAGGTTATCGTCAATAGCTGTTTGCCTCTGCGCTTTATCCACAGAAGGAAAAAAACCACCCCGGCATAACGATACTACCTGCATGCCATTATCATCCAGCATTTTTCTGGCGTCAATCAGTTTAATGCCTTCTAAAACATTTCTCCATACCGTTATAGCGTTAACACCAGCCTTGCTGTAATGTTCAGCACACTCACGCAAGCACCATGGCCTGGTGGTTTGCGTGTGAATACAAAGCTTTGATATATCAGCTATGATTGACGCCATAGTTATATTTTTGTTTGCCGGCTTTAGTAGTTTTATCCTCCATCCCTTGTGTCACTCACTGCATCGTTCTCTTCGTTATTCAGCTTAGCGAAATTTTAACCACGGAGTTAAGGGAGTTGAAGAAACACGGAGTAACAAGAGTTATTCTCTATGCACTCCTATGAAAAAACTCCGTGCACTCTGTGGTTAGTACACACAATTAAAAAATGCATAATATTTACCGCCATCAATCAATCGCTGCATATACAAAGCAACTTCACGTATATGGTAATCACCCCACATGCACGACTCTCCATTGGCAATTTTTTGGCCGGGGTGCACATAGTCCCATCCGTTAGGCTGGTGATAAATAGTATGCAATAATAAACCCTGGTGCTGTTCATCTGTACTCAAATAAGGTTCATCAAGTAAAGTATTAACCACCGTTAAACCCGCCTGCCAGTATTTGCTACCGTTTTCTTCATCGCCTTTTTTCTTTAAGTAATTCCCCAGCCGCAATAAACCTTGTGCACCTATGGCCGCGGCGGAACTATCTACTGGTTCATAATCATTAAAGGGCTCTGCTACCCGGTTTAAATAATCGCCCAGCTTGTGCAAATTTGGTGCGCCGGTGTCCCAATAAGGTATGCCATCAACAGGTGTATTGGCAATAAAAAAATCACAAGTTGCTTTTGCCGCTTTTAAAAATATCGCCTCTGCCTCCGCCCTATTACTAAACGTATTTAACGCGTCATCATTCAGTGTTTCCAAAAATTCCAGTTCTTCCGCAAAGCCGCACATCGCCCAGCTTAACCCTCGTGTCCATGTTGTAAAACCTGTATAACCCTGTTGCGAATTTGGGCACCTGAAATTACCATCGTTGGTATTAAAAACACTTTCGTGCGCTGTACGGCCCCATATATCATAACTGTCGCGCCCTTCGCCGTAGAAAACAGAATATTTCGCCGTAGCCTTTATATGCAGCACAGCCCTTTCCAGCAGGTTAATTTTCTTATCGTTCTCTGCCTGGAAAACCTGCCCCAATTTATAACTAAGCATTAAACTGCGGCATGAGCGGATGGTATCAACAAACAACGAGTGCGGCCCGTTGAAGGAATAAATAAAACCACCGCCATCATTAGTTTTCGTCCATCTTGCCGCCTGCACGCACCCTGATATTTTCAAAGCCAGTTCATAAAAATTTTTCTCCCACTCATCATAAACCATTTTACCTTCCACCATCAGCCTTAATAAATTGCCATAAGTGCTTATATTATTAAAGCCATGGTCGTGCACGCCAATATGGCTTATGTGTGGCGACATTACCTTAACAACGCTTTTTTTTGCACCGTCTAAAAACGACGTTTCTCCTGTAGCATCATATTGCAAAATGGCCGAGCCGTATTGGAAGCCCTGCGTCCACTCTGTCCAGCCACGGGTTGTGTATTTGCCCTGTACCGTAAATACCGGGGAGCCTTTGGCTTTGTCGTAATTCTTTTCAATAGCCTCAATCTTCTTACCAGATAATTGCCAAAACCTTTGCAGTTTATTGGTTAGCGATTGTGGTGTTAATGTGTTATTGATGAGCATACAGGCAATCAGTTATTTATGTTTTCTTTGCAGCCTTTATTCCAATTCTTTAAAAATATATCTTTCATCCCATTCAATACCAAAAAGGGTTAACATCTTTCTATATTCATCTAAAAATGTTTCCTTTCTGTGATGTATTTCCTGGTTTTGAACATAGCGTATTACATCATTCACCTGGCTTTTTGCATACGAAAATGCACCATATCCTTCCTGCCATGCAAAAGGAAAAGAACAAAAGCCCTGATCTTTAATCCATTTACTGCTTTCTGCTTTAATATTTTGCATCAGCCCTGATATTGATTGATGTGGGCGCATGCCTATAAAAGCATGAATATGGTCTGGCATGCTGTTTATCTGCAGCATCTTGTGATTATTTTCCTGGAATATGCCCGTTATATATTTATGCAACTCATCTTTCCATTCAGGCTGTATAATGGCTGCGCGGTATTTTACAGCAAATACAAATTGAATGTGCAGTTGTGTATACGTATTGGGCATACAAAATAATTTTTTCCAGGGTTATTTAGGGCACAAAACGTTCCTACGGAACGTAAAGAATCATGTCGCCAATTTTCCTACCCACAAAATCTTCCTATGGAAGATAATAAAAAAATTATTAAATCTTTTTTGCTCCGTAGGAGCATTTCGTGGGTAGAAAAGCAAGACATATTTATTGCTGCCTTCCGTAGGAAGGCGTTGTGCTTTAATCACAATTCACAACAATACGTCTGATAAATCAAATTCAACAATTACAACGCTGCGCTTATCTCAGGTTGCATAATACCGCGCACGCCCGCTGATATAAAACTTAACAATGCCAGTGCTGCAAACAGCCACAACTCAATATTCAATCCGGCAATCTTTGCCGGGACATATGTTGCTAATGATAAAATAAATATTATTAACGCAATTGCGCTAAACGCAATTATTTCACCGCCAGGTTTGCGTTTGCACAATACTGCAGTCAGTACTAACGGAGCCATCATGGCCGTACCTGTAAAACTTGTTTTGGATAGCAGCGCTAATTGGTCGTTCACATTTATAGCCGCAATAAAAGTTATAGTTGCAAACAGAACCAGCGACAGTTTTACTTTTAACATCACTTGCTTTTCGCTACCGGTTAGCAATGAACGGAGCTCAGAACCTAAAGCAAAAATCTTGGAATTTGTCGCAGACAGCACACAGGCAAACAATCCTATAATAGCCAGCCCCGCAACAATACCTGCCTGGTCGGCGAGCAATGCCTTGCCTAAAAAATCTTGAACAGAAAGAGTACTGTAATGTATTGCGCCATAAAAACCGATAAAAGCTGTTGGGAATATTACAAGTATGGCAAAAATACCTACCGCTATTGCCATCCTGTTAAGTGATGCTGAATTTTTCAACACTACAATACGTGTTGACATTTGTGGCTGTGTAACAGGTATCATTACAATAGCTATTAACGATGTAATGAGAAACTGCGTATTGAATAATCCTTTTGGGCCGGGTGTTGATAATAATTTTTCATTCACATCATGCACCTGTTGCACTGCAGATGCAAACCCGCCCATTTTATTAAGGCAGCCAATACAAATAAGCCAGATGGTTAATAGCAGCAGCATGCCTTGTATAACATCGCTGTATACCAAAGCTTTAAAGCCGCCTGTTTGCGAATAAATAAGTATAAGGCAAAGCGTTATTAGCGCCCATGCCCAAAAAGGCAATGCACCGGGAAATGCAGCGCTAAAAAATATAGCCATACCTTTTACCTGTATGGCTGCATATGGCACTAAAAAAATAAATGCACCGGCAAATAACACATAACCCGCCCATTTATTTTGATAAACCGTTGTAACCAGGCCCGCCATACCCTTAAAACCAAGTTGTTTTACTTTTTTACGCACACGATACCCAAACCATAATATCATAAATACCATTGCCCCGTCTGACACACCAAGAAATACCCACGCCCCGACACCATGTGTGCGAAAAAAATCGGGCATACCTAAAAAGGTAAAACTGCTAAAAAGCGCGGCGGCAAAAGTTAATATACCCAGCACTGGGCCAATACTTTTACCAGCAAGCATAAACTGGTCGGCAGAAGTGTGTTTCACAAAGGTTTTGTATGCTGCATAGCACAATAACAAAAGGTAAATAGTGCCAAAGGCAATGGCCCATGTCGTCATTGCAGTTCCTCCTCTTCTACTTTTTTATACACTATGGCTGCCTGCCATGTTAGCACTACAAACACCAGTGTTACAAGTACGCCCATCCATAAGGTGTAAGGCAAGCCAAACAGCATAGGTTGGTAAACGCCTTTGGGAGTTAGAAACGGGGTAAATACAGCAATAGTTAAAGCAAGGGCAAGAAAGTTAATGACGAGTAACCTTTTTTTCATACAGCATGTTTTTGGGGGTTAAAAGCAAACGTTTGAAAAAGGATAATTATTTTGGTGTTTAAATGTAGTAAACATGCGCGATTTATGAAAAAATATGTTAAAAGAACTCTGCTACTAACATAGCATTCCGCTGTAGCTCTGTGGCAACAATAAAAAATGCGGGGCTTGCAGCCCCGCATTTTTTTTCAAAATAATTTATTACTCTATCTCTCCAACTTCGGTAACGGTATGTCCCTCACCAGCATATTATCCCTGTTGGCCATGGCCCAGGCGGTATAAAACACTAATTTCACACGCTTGGTCATCAGGTCAAAATTAATTTTATCAACTGTATCTGTCGGGCGGTGGTAATCTTTATGCGTACCGTTAAAATAGAATATTACAGGCACCCCATGTTTGGCGAAGTTAAAATGGTCGCTGCGGTAGTAAAAACGGTTAGGGTCTTTGGGGTCGTTAAAACGCCTGTCAAGTTCAAGTTTCATGGTGCTGTTGTTAACACTGTCACTTATTTTCATCAGGTCGCTGCTCAGCTTGTCTTCACCAATAACATATATGTAGTTTAGTGAATCGCCTTTGTAGCCGGGGTCAATTCTTCCCACCATATCCGTATTCAGATCAACTGTTGTTTTCTCCAAAGGAAATACCGGGTTTGACGTATAATAATCACTGCCCCACAACCCTTCTTCTTCCCCTGATACTGTCATAAACACCATGGTTCTTCTCGGTCCGTTTCCTTTTGCTTTGGCTTTTACAAAGGTTTGCGCAATTTCCATAACACTGGTGGTACCACTGCCGTCGTCGTCTGCACCGTAATATATAACAGTGTCGCGTTTACCCAGGTGGTCGTAGTGTCCCGTAACCAATACATATTCATCTTTTTTATCGGTACCGGGTAATACGCCAATCACATCACTGCTTTCAAGCGTGTTGGTAGTTGTGGTAATATCAAGGGCAAGGCTCGCATTATAAACACCTCTTACTGCACTTTTTAGATCAGCAAAGGCAGCACCATTTTTACCCAAAATTGCTGCGGCCTGGCTTACAGAGATATTTATAACTGGCGTTGCAGAGGCAGTTCTTTTTGTTATATACATGTTACCTTTCAACCCTGCGGGTTTAGCCTTGGGGAAATCTTTTGATATAACAATAATCCCTTTGGCTCCTTTACCGGTTAAGCCCGTCATCTTGGCACGAATTGCACGAAAATTTGGTCTGTCGCCATCAGTTGGTGTACCGTCTAACACCATTACCCATTTATCTTTTATATCAAGGCCGCTAAAGTTGTTGGTTGTTGAATCAGAGATACCATAGGATGCGAATATTATTTCATTAGCTTTCCATGATCCTGTAATAAATGATGCTGGACTTACATTAAAATCTTTATCTAATGCAAGCACACTGCCATTAATAGTTAGCGCAGCGTTGCTTAACGAATCCTGGTAAACGGGGTATTTTAGCTGGTAACCGTTAGGCGTGCCGGGCTGCAACCCAATGCTTTTAAAAAAATTTTCAATGTAAGCAGCGGCGCGTTTTTGCCCGGGTGTAGCAGTTTCACGCCCCTCCATTTCGGCGCCTGCTATTACTGTAAGTTTAGCCTTAAGGTCTTTTGCGGTAATGTCTTCCGCAAACTTCGATGACTTGTTTTTTGTTTGTGCAAAAGCACCAACGGTTAGCACCAGTGCTAACGGCAATACTAATTTTCTCATGTGTTTATTTTATTAAAATACAATTCGGCAGCACTGCTGCGGTGCAACAATACTAAAAAGTAAATAGCTACACAATCAATCAATTGTATGAGTGGTAGTATAAATGCACCGCTGTTTATCGCAGAACATTAACTCCATTCTTCTGCATCCTTCTTCTCCATTGCCTTGTATGCGCGTTTTGATACAAATACGCTAAACTCGTACAAAGACATCAGCGGGATGAATACAATGGTTTGGCTGTACCAATCGGGGCTTGGTGTAATGAAGGCGGCAATAACTAAAATTACAACAATAGCATACCTGCGCGACCTGGTTAGGAACGACGGTGTTATTATGCCTATACGTGTAAGGGCATACGCCAGCACCGGCATTTCAAAAGCCACGCCGCAACCAATTATAATTGTTGTAAGGTTATCAAGATAGTCGTTAAATGTAGGGATTGTTTTAAGCAGGTTGGGGTCGCCGCTTATATGAAAATTAAGTAAAAAACTAAATGTAAACGGGGCAAGCACCATATAACCAAATGCCGAGCCGAGGAAAAAGAAAAATGTTACCCAAAAAATTACAAAGCGTGTACCCCTTACTTCCTTTGGCTTAAGCGCGGGTTTTACAAAGCGCCAAAACTCCCAGAATATATACGGAAATGCAAGAATAAGGCCGCCTACAAAAGCTACGTTTATGGTACCCAAAAACTGCCCTGTTACCTGCGTGGTTTGCATGCTTACGGTAGGCGCCTTCATACACAGGCTGTTGCCAAGCCCGAGGTGATGGCTAAGCCAGCAAAAACCGCGGTAACTTGCAAAATTTTGCCTTGTAGGGCCAAGTATCACAACATCAAATACCCAGGCATGGTACATGAAGATAATTATTGCAAAAACCAATATTGACAATACGGCGCGTACAATATGCCAGCGAAGCTCTTCAAGGTGGTCTACAAAAGACATTTCCTTTCTTCTTCCCCGCAACCTGTTAAATAATCCGTTTGTCATTGTAATGTTTAAAATTATTTGTAGGGTGCAAAGGTAAAGGGTACAGCAGTAATAATGTTATTGATTTGTGAAAGTAGCAGTTATCTTTTTGAAGATCTATGCAAATTTTAAAAGCGGAACTGTTACCGTAAAAGTTGAGCCTTCATCAGCATTTGCTTCAACGTTTATTTCTCCAAAATTAAAAACCACTAATCGCTTTGCAAGATACAGGCCTATGCCCAGGCCGGAATGGTCGTATTTTTTAGAACCAAATTGTTTATAGGGCGATATGTCGTCAAGCTTATCGGAAGGAAAGCCTTTACCATTATCTTTTACAATTATAACATAGTTTTCGCCTTCAACGTTACCGGTTACTGTAACCTTTTGCCCGTGTTTTGAGAATTTTAAGGCGTTATCTGTTATTTCTATAAAAATACGCAGCAGGTATTCATATTTAATTCGCACTGCTATATCAACCAATTTTATCTCAAGGTCATTTGGCCGGTTATACATTTCCAGTGCCATATGCTGTAATTCGCCTGTAATTTTGTTTGTCCAGCCTTTTTCACTAAGGCCGTTTGTAAACATGGTAATAAGCTGTGGGTTTAAATCAGCACGGCGTATTTCCTCAAGTAAAAGCAGGTTTGACAAAGAATGATTAAGCCTTAACCCCGATTTAAGCACGGAAAAAAGTAACTCCTGTGTTTGTTGCTGGCTGTATTTTCCGTTTGAGCTTATAAGCAGGTTTGTACCGCCAAGTATACCGTGCAACAGCGTATTAAACTCATGGTAATAGCTGGCGAATACGTCAGTATCAATCTCATGCGATTTTTGCTGAAATGAAGAATTGTGTTTTTGATATCGTTCCAACCTTGTTCTCACAGAACGCAAAAATTCTTTGTCGGTAACCGGTTTAAATAAAATATCATCGGCCCCCAAATCCATGGCCTTACGGGCATTACCGGTTTGGGCAGTGTAAACTATTACAGGTATATTTTGAAGCAGCGGATTACTTCTGATATGGCCTAGCACTTCATACCCATCCATTTTGGGGAGTGAGGTGTTTATGATAACCAGGTGAGGGTGAAATTCAATAGCGTCAAACAGTGCAAGTTTTCCGTTACGTGATGTTTTTACAATATAGTCTTGCCCGCTGAGAATGCCTTCCAACCTTTCCCTTTCTTTTTCATCATCATCAGCTAATAATATCCTTACCTGTTGAATCATTTCAGGGCCTTTGGTTATTAGATTTTATTGGTTTTTCTATACAGCAATCAGTTTAAAAACATTAGACGAAGGGTGAAAATAAGGAAATTAATAAAATCAGCGCAATATTTTCATTTTTACCATCTCGATACGTGTGTCGCTTACATTCGAAATATCAAATTCGTATTTATCTATTATAATGCGCTCTTTAAACGCCGGTATCGTTTCGTACTGGTTAATAATGTAACCTGAAAGGGTTTCAGACCCATTTACCGGAAAATCAAAATGATATTTCTCGTTCAGGTAGTCTAATTCCAGCCTGCCCGAAAAAATGTATTCATTTTCTGAAATTTGCTTTTCTATAAATTCTTCTGTGTCGTACTCATCTTTTATATCGCCAAAAATCTCCTCCAGCACATCTTCCATTGTAACAATGCCGGCAGTCCCGCCAAATTCATCCACAACCCAGGCTATGCTTTTTCTTTCTTTAGTAAACTTATTAATAAGGTCTGTAGCACTCATGCTTTCGGGAACCACGGGGATGGGCAGCAGTACTGATCTTATTTCTGCCGGTTTTTTAAACAGGTCAAGCTGGTGAATATATCCAAGTATATTGTCTATGTTTTCACCGTATACAACCAGTTTACTCAATTTGGTTTCTACAAATTTTTGCGTTACCTGCGCAATGCTCATGCGTATGTCTATAGCTTCTATTTCTGTTCTTGGCACCAGGCATTGCCTTATTTTAACAGCGGGTAATGATAGTGCGTTTTCAATAAGCTCTGTATTTAACTCCTGCACAAGAGTATCGTCTTCTTTTGACTGCTGGTAAAAATGTCCCAGGTCAATACCATTAAATGGCTCGCTCCTTTCTTTAAACCGGGTATTGAAAAGATATTTCAGCAACGATTCTGCAACATTTACAAAAAATGTTGCTATAGGGTTAAAAACATCATAAATAAGCTTGCTTACACCTGCAAAAAAAATGAGTAGTGTATCAGTTTTTGTACGAAAAATAGTGTTGGGAAGAAACTCTGCAAAAAGCACTAATATCACGGACGCGATAACAATATCAATTATCAGTTTTAAATACTCATAATAAATATTCATCACTTTAAGCACGTCGCTAACAAGTAGCCCGTATACAACCATAAACAGCGTTAAACCGGTAAGGCAAGCGCCGAGAAAGCCGGAGGGAGAATCCATGTACTGCGAAAGCAGGGCACCACTTTTTTTACCCTTCTTTTTCCTAAGTTCAATATTAAGCCTGTTAGCGCTGATAAATGCAATTTGTATACCTGCCAAAAAGGTAATCATTAAAAGAGAGATGCCAACAAATATAAGATTATACAAATGCGCCATACCCCGAATGTAACACAAAACGCCTAACAGTGCAAAACGGATTATTATTTAACCGTTTTGATTTATTAAGTGGTAAAAAGCTGCTATTTTTTGTATTATTTATCCGGCAAAGTGCTGTCCTGCACGGTAAGCGGGCCGGTTGGATGGAATATTTTAATATCCTTAAAGGCCTGGTCTGACAAAAGGCCGGTGCCCCGCAGGTTAGTGCCGTTTTGCAGTACGTGCACATTTTTATCCGTATAAAATATTTGCTTATTCCTGTCCCACCAAAGTTCATCCGTATGCAAGGTATCGCCTTTAACATTGTATACCACCACGCTATCGTGCAGCAACACTTTGCCAAGGTTTATGTAGTGTATGGCATATTTTGCAAAAAGCCAGCTTTCAGCCCTGGCGCTGTCGTCATAAAACTCAACAAACAGGGTTTTGGGGAAGATCATCTTTGCGGTATCTGTTAATGATTGTGTCATAAAGGGTGCGGTAAGTTTTGCTTTTTGCTTTGCCCCTTCGCTCATATAAGCCGTTACAGTATATGCCTCATCCCTGCCCTCTTTTTTGCGCCCAAGATCGCGCACCTGCTGAAAGTTGTTTGCGCAGCTACCCACAAAAAAGCAGCCTGCAATTATGGCTGCTTTTATAATGTTGATATTTTTAAGTGCCTTAATCATATTTGCGTTTAATAAACCAAATATCGCTTAACGACAGGCCTACCGAAAATTTAAAAAAGCCTTCGGTTACGTTGTTTACTGAAGTACCTCTTTTGCCAATTTCAAAGGAAGTATTTATCAAAGTTTGCTGGTTATCGTACTGGCCACGGTATTTTCTTAACGAAAAGCCCAGTCCGAAAGTAACAGCTTTTTCTTCGTACGAGTTGCCATCTGCATTTATGTAATCCTTCCCTGTATAAAAACCAACGTGATAGGTTGACCGTGAAAATAAACTTAATGCAAAGGGGTCTGGTATAAACTCAGCACCGGCATGTATCATCCAGTTATCAATCACCTTATCTGTTTGGCCGTAAAAACGATAGTCGCTCCATTTGCCTGCCGAATAATCTGCGGCAATTGTCCACTTATTTAAAGCAAAATTGTTTGCTATGTTAATTACGTTTGAGAATGAAAATCCTGCGGTGTAAGTAACGGGCATTTGAATTTTGCCTGAAATGCTGTTCTGCAGGTGTATAGTGTCAATAGGTACTATTGCACCATTGGCATCGTAGTTAAATGTTTCAACAATACTATCCATGTTTGCAGTTAACTGGTGTTTCAGGGTTGCTGAACCACCTAAACGCAACATATAAGTTTGCTTTATTTTGGTTATTTTATCAGTTTTTTCTCCAACTTTTATATTTATCATAATGCCCGGGTTGAAGAAAAGGCCGTTGTATGAAGTAGTGCTTTCAAAATTTGATTTAACAAAAGGTGTAGAATCAATATAATTTACAATATTGTTTGTTTGCCTGCGCCCAAACTCAAAACCAGCGTTAAAACCTAAGCTAATGTTTGTTTTGGTAATAGCCCCCCATCTTTTGCCAATACCAAGAAAAGCCTGTGTAAGGCCGCCGGTACCCAAATGCAATTTTTGCAGCGTATCGCCGTGCGGGTAAGATATTTCTTCAATGTTGTAGTTAATTCTGCTTATTGGTTTAATACCAAAAGCTGCACCCCAGCCTTTTGCAGCATTTAACGGCACTGCAATTAGCACGTAAGATGGAAGAAAATTGGCTGAATTATATGCGGACAGCGGGTTTACACTTTTTAGTGAACGCTGGTCAATACTAACGCCTACATCAAATGTTACAATTGGTATGTAGCCATAACTGGCAGGATTTATTGTATTAATTGCCTGCGGGTTTGCATAAGCAGCAGAAACGCCGCCCATAGCCCTTGAAGCAACAGTTTGTTGTGGGTAAAGGTCCCCTATGCCATATCTTGAAAACGGTGAGTTTTCCTGTGCTTTTAACGACACAAAACCCAAACTTGCAATTATCAAAAAAATACTATTACGCATTGTTAGTTTCACTGATAGCATATAAGCCTTTAAAGATTAGATAAGGGTCTGCAAATATCTTCTTTTTGAGGTGCGGCGCAAAAAAGGCCATATCTCCCCCGGTTAAAAGCACGTTAAAGTTGCTGTATCTCAATGCGTATTCTTCAATCATACCATCTATTTCCTTGCTCATTCCCAATATAACTCCAGTGAGTAAATTAGTTCGTGTATCATACCCAATCAAAGGAATATTACTGTCAGGTTCTACAAGCGGAAGCTTAGCGGTAAACTCGTGCATTGCTTTAAAGCGCATTTCAAGTCCCGGCGAAATAGCGCCCCCCAGGAACTGCTGAAATTTGTTTATAAAATTATATGTTACACAACTGCCCATCCCTATAACAAGGTTGTGCTGCGCTGGATATAGATGAACTGCGGCCGCACAAAGTGCAAGCCTGTCTGCACCAATTGTTTCTGGTTTATTAACAGGTGCAGTCAACGGTAACTTGCTGTTAATGCCCAGTTTGTGAAATTTTGTAGTTGATGACAACACTTCTTCTACCGCCGCATTGTGGTTAATAACGGACGAAAGTATGCTTTTACCGGCGTTATACTGCTTAACAAGATTGTTAATGGTATCAGCGCTATCGTCCGGCATCAAAATTACTTCCTTAAATACACCTGCATTAAATACCGCACATTTAAGGCGCGTATTGCCAAAATCGAAGCACAGCGTTGTTTGCATGCAGTGTAATTAATTGTGCGAAAGTATGTGGTATGTACCAGTTTTACTAACTTAGTAAAATAATTTTGGGGGATGGAAGATTTGATAAGTATATTAAAAAAAAGGCCGGATTTAGCGGGAATAACGCAAACCCTGCAGGATTTGCTTAAAGAGGAAGCAAGGCTTAGGGAAGAGTTTTATAATACCATAACTGAAGACGATAAGGCTGAATTTATTAACGGCGAAATAATTATGCATTCGCCTGTAAAATTAGAACACGTTGAAATATCGGGATCACTGCAAATGCTGCTGCGGTATTTTGTTAAGCTAAATGACCTGGGGAGCATTTATACTGAAAAAGCAATGGTTCATTTAAGCCGCAACAGTTATGAGCCTGATATTGTTTTTTTCAGAAAAGAGGTTGCCAAAGATTTTAAAACAGGGCAAATGCTTTTTCCGGCACCCGATTTTATCGTTGAAATTCTTTCACCCTCAACTGAAAAAAATGACAGGGGAATAAAGTTTGAAGATTATGCCTTACATAGCATAACCGAGTATTGGATCATTGACCCCCCGGCCCAAACTGTTGAGCAATACCTATTGCATAATAATGAGTATAAACTTGAGTTTAAAGGAACGAATGGTGTTATTACAAGTAAGGCTATAAAAGGCTTTGCCTGTAATGTAAATGCTATTTTTAACGATGCAGGGAACATGGATGCTATGCGGCAATTGTTAAAGCGCCAATAAACTTACCAATTAAATCCCCCTAACTCCTTAAAATGCCCGTTTAACTGCACACGTTCTTTTAAATGCTCGGTCCCGGTTATAACGGGTATTATCTTTTTTAGATGGCGTTTTAAATATTCAAGCCGCTGGCTTTCATACATTAAGCCCAGCAGTTCGTATTCTTCCTCAAGCGAAAGGCCTGCGTGGTGGGCAACATCGTAGCTAACAAGCTCTTCATCAGGCTTATCAAAATCTTTGCTTACTTTAAGCAGTTTGTGCAATTCATGTATGTCTTCTGCCACGCGCTGCATCATGGCTGCATTTTTAACCTCGTTATTGGCGGGGTAATTTACAATAGCACCACTAAACAGCCTGTCGGGCACTGTTTTTATGATCTCTAATATTTTAAAAACCTTGTCGCCCTGGGTGCGTATATCCATGCGCCCATCGTCATATACCTTTACAATTTCTGTTATATTTACAAGCGTGCCGGTTTCACTTATCTTTTCATCCAGTACTGCTGGTATGCCAAAAGGCTTTTTTTCCCTGTAACACTGGCTTACAAGCTGTTTATACTGTTCTTCAAAAATATGCAGGTTAAGTTTTTCACCCGGGTACACAACAATACCCAATGGAAATATAGGGATAAAATTTATCATAACTTATCTGCAAATGTAAGCGTTGCAATGTTTAAAAAAAGTTGCGGTTTTCTGTATTTATATTTGCCCGTATAACCTGCCTTTATGCAGAAATGCTCTGTTGTAATAATTACTTTTAATGAGGAAAAGAATATTGAAAGATGCCTGCAAAGCGTAGAAAATATTGCTGATGAAATAGTTGTTGTTGACTCATTTTCCACGGATGCAACCAGGCAAATTTGCCTTAATTACGGCGTGCGGTTTATTGAGCACGCTTTTGAAGGATATATTGAGCAAAAAAATTTTGCACTCGCGCAGGCCACAAACGACTATGTGCTTTGCCTTGACGCTGACGAAGCAGTTGACGGCGTTTTGCAGCAAAGTATACTGGCTGCAAAGCACGCTGGTTTTACCTGCCATGCTTATGAAATGGGCCGCAGCAACTATTTTTGCGGCCGCTGGATCAAACACGGCGCATGGTACCCTGACAGAAAAACCCGCCTTGTAAACAGGCAAAAAGCCCGGTGGGACGGCATAAATCCCCATGATAAGATTATAATGCAGGCTGGTGCAACGCTGCAAAGGTTGCCTGGTGATATTTTACATTACACATATTATAGTCTTGAAGAATTGGTTACACAAGGTAACCGGTTTACCACCATACAGGCAAACGCCATGTTTGCATCGGGTAAAAAGGCGAATTTTTTAAAATTGTATATAAGCCCGCTAACGGCATTTGTTAATGGCTATTTTTTAAAAATGGGGTTTTTAGATGGGTATGATGGTTTTATTATAGCCAAATCTGTGGCGTACAACACTATACTTAAATACGCAAAACTAAAGCAGCTATGGCAAAACAAGGGTAAATAGCAGCGTTTTATTAACGGTATGCTATTTGTTATACTGTAATTAAATTAACTTTTTACAGGGCACCGCCGGTTCAAAAATTATTTTG
>JABDGS010000049.1 GCA_013285915.1 Bacteroidota bacterium | reverse complement strand
GATATTGTTTATACTGCAAAAACTTTATACGCAATTCAGCAAATGATATTGCAGCAAGCAATACCACCTGGCAGCCGGGTGCTAATGGTACACAGCGGCGGGCTGCAGGGCAACAACTCGCTGCAAAAAGGGTTCTTACCATTTTAATAACGCCTTGGCGTGTATATTTGCACACTTAATTAAAACGGAGCAATGGCTAAACTTTGTATTACCGTATTTGTAACAGCGATTATCCTGCACGTTTCGGCACAAAATCCGCTACCTGACTTTTCGGTTGACAGCCTTGGCGCAAACCGCACCCGTATAAGCTGGGTTAACCCCTACGGCGGCGGACTTATCCAGGTGAGTATTCAATCTTCCACCGACAGTATAAAAAATTTTAGAACTTTTTTCTCATCCCCCTCACCCCAGTTGCCGCAAAACGGTATGGTTGATAAAAGGCCTTACAGCGGCAAATTGTACTTTCGTATATTTTATGCCTTTAGCGGCGGCAGCTATGCCTTTACGAAAGCCAAGTCAGTAGGTATTGAGCAGCTGGCGCAAACCGATGAACCCAGGGCGGATATTGCAACCGGGCCCACAGAAAGCAACTCGCCGTCTGTTTACGTTGTTATAAATCCCCACGGTTTTGCTGAAATAAAACTGCCCGAGGCCGCTACAAAAAAATACAGGATCGTGTTTTTTGATGAAAACCACAACCGTCTTTTTGCCATAAACAAAATAGCTGATCCTGACCTTGTGCTTGATAAAACCAATTTTATGCACGCGGGTTATTTTTATTTCGAGCTTTATGATGGCGATAAACTTGTTGAAAGAAACAAAATTTACCTGCAAAAAGAGTTTTAACTCGCCGCTTATTATACTAATTGGGTGTCAAACACTTCCTCAAAATGCTTTCTTATCAGGCCTTTAACCTCATCCATTGGGATGGCACGGCCAAGCTCTTTCGATATGGATGTTACCTGCTTGTTCTGTATACCACACGGAATAATAAAGTTGAAATAACTAAGGTCAGTATTTATGTTTAGGGCAAAACCATGCATGGTTACCCACCTGCTGCAGCGTATGCCCATCGCACAAATCTTGCGTTCCCTGCCCTTAACGCTGGCATCCAGCCAAACACCCGTTTCGCCGGGGCTTCGTTCGCCAGTTATGCCATAATCCGCCAGCGTGTTTAGTATAACCTGTTCCAAACTGCGCATATACCAGCCAAGATCGGTTTTGTAATGCTCAAGGTCAAGTATCGGGTAGCCAACCAATTGCTCAGGGCCATGAAAAGTAATATCACCCCCACGGTTAACATGAAAATATTCTATTCCCTTTTTGGCAAGGCTGTCTTCATCCAGCAGCACATTGGCAGGTTTGCCATTTTTACCTAAAGTATAAACCGGGTTATGCTCAGTAAAAAGCAGGTGATCGATTGTTTGAGCAGCAACCCCGCCTTCATTGGCTATATCTCTTCCTGCTGCCTTGATAGCAACATTTTTTTGAAGCAGTGATTCCTGGTAATCCCATGTTTGTTTGTAAGGTGTTGTTCCAAGATCGCTGAATATTACTTTTTTCATCGCCGCAAATATAATTATTTCCTTTCTCAGCGCCTCTTTCCCGGTAAACCCAATGGCTGCAAACACCGGGAAGATAAAGCCAAAAGCAGCACAAAAGACGCCAATCTGAGCACAAACGCAGCCAAAAATTAAACCCTATTTTTTGCGAAAGTATCTGATTTTAAATGTGTTATGTAAAATAAAGCCCCTAAAACCATTCATATTATAATTTTTTATATAACAGGAGGTTAACAAACTATAATGCCAATAAACCGCCTATATATACTAAATATAAAAAGTGGTGTTTTGTCTCACAAAAACAGCAAAAATATTTTGAGATTTTATGCACAATCTTCCGCATCCATCACCGGCAACCGATAGCCGGTAACTGGCAACCTGTGATCTTCGTTCCAATAACTTTAAACTGGAAACTTTAAACTGGAAACAACTTGCAACCCCTAATACAGCCCCTCAATGCTTAAATACCTTTCACCGGTATCATAATTAAATATCAGCACTTTGCTTCCTGCAGGAATTTCAGGCAGTTTTTTGGCAACCGCAGCCATAGTGGCCCCGCTGGATATACCCTGGAAAATGCCTTCCTCTGTTGCTGCGCGGCGTGCATATTCGTAGGATTCATCTTTGGTAACTGTAATTACGCCATCCAGCACATCGGTGTGCAGGTTATTGGGTATAAACCCTGCTCCAATACCCTGTATAGGGTGCGGCCCAGGTGCTCCGCCACTTATAACTGCGGATAGCTCAGGCTCAACAGCGAATACTTTAATATTTGGAAAATGCTTTTTCAATACCTCCCCTACGCCCGTAATATGGCCGCCGGTACCTACGCCTGTAATTAAAAAATCAAGCCCTTCGGGAAAATCTTTTAATATCTCCTCAGCGGTTGTTTTAATGTGTACTTCAACGTTGGCTGCGTTATCAAACTGCTGGGGCATCCAGGCATTTGGCGTTGCTGCTACCAGTTCCTTTGCTTTTTCAATAGCGCCACGCATACCTTTTTCACGCGGGGTAAGTTCAAAACTTGCCCCATACACGCTCATCAGTTTGCGGCGCTCAACGCTCATGCTCTCCGGCATAACCAATACCAGTTTATACCCCTTTACCGCAGCAACCATCGCCAGCCCGATACCTGTATTGCCGCTTGTAGGCTCAATTATTACACTGTCTGCGTTCAGCAGGCCTTTTTTCTCTGCATCCTCAACCATGTTAAGTGCAATACGGTCTTTAATGCTCCCGCCGGGGTTAGCCCTTTCTAATTTGCTCCAAACTTCAATGTTTGAAGGGTATAAACGGTTAATTCTCACATGCGGTGTATTGCCAATGGTTTCGAGTATGTTGTTTGCTTTCATGCGTGTTATTTAGTTTGATTGTTTGATAGGTTTGAATGTTTGATTGGTTTGAATGTTTGAGAATTGCCGGTTTTAATCAATGATTATTCTTTCAAGTCATCGCACATTTAAGGTATTGATTTAATGAACCTGCTAATACCAATTGTATTTTAAAAATACGTGCTCTTCTCTGCAATCTCGTCGGGCCCTTCGCCGCGAGGAGAAGGGGATAGGGGATAAGGCGAATAATGAGCAACTTTAAAGTATTTGGTATAAAACTTAAGCAACATTCAAACAATTGAACACTCAAACCTCCTAAAACTATATTATATAATTTATTGGTTCCTCAAAATCCTTCCTGTCATTCACAGACATCTGGTTTTTATGGTACACAACGCTAAATGGCGGAATGCTTTTAGTGATCCACGTATTACCGCCTATAATACTGTCGTGCCCTATCACGGTGCTACCACCCAATATCGTACTTCCGGCGTAAATTATCACATTATCTTCAATGGTGGGGTGGCGTTTGTTTTGTGCATCTTCTTTGCGTACTGCCAAAGCACCAAGTGTTACGCCCTGGTATATTTTTACATTGTTGCCAATAATAGCCGTTTCACCAATAACAACGCCTGTGCCGTGGTCAATAAAAAATGGACAGCCAATGCTTGCACCCGGGTTAATATCAATACCTGTTCTGCTGTGCGCCCATTCGCTCATCATACGCGGTATCAATGGCACTTTGGCAAGATACAGGGCATGCGCCAGGCGATGCACCATTAATGCTGAAAAGCCGGGGTAGGATAGTAATACTTCTTCCACCGAAGCAGCTGCCGGGTCAAACTCAAGTATAAGTTGCGCGTCTGCCAGCAACTGGTCCTTCACATTTTCGAGGCCGCAAAAAAACTCAAACACAATATTATCGGCATCAAGCTTTGCAAGGTTGTCAACACTGTGTATTAAAACCGAAAGCTGTTGCTGCAGCAATTGATGCTGAATATGGTGCTGCTTTAAAAACTGGTCTGTATGATTGGTAACATGAAAAAGATAACGCGTAAGTTCATCTGTAAAGCGGCACACATCGTCTTTACTGGGCAGTGTGTGGCTTAAAACATGGCCGGGGTATTTCATATCATTAAACAGTTTGAGCAAAAAACAAAGCCTCTCCCGCGGTAACAGGAAAGGCTTTATTTAATATGGTAATGCATAAAGCTTTCCTGTTAAAGTGTACAACAACAAATATTACAGGCTGGCTTATACATAATGTTTTTACTAATTGGCTACAAATTTAGTGGACTAATTATATTCTACGCCACCAGCCATCATTATTTTACGCTTTTAGTAAATAATTAGGATTTAATGCAGGACACAGAGTTTCACGGAGTTTTTTACGGAGTTGCACAGAGGGTTGATTATTTACCTCATTGATTTCTTTTCTTTGCGCCTTAGCGCCCGAAATTTCGGGCCGAAACTTCGGCCTTTGCGTGAAACATATACTTTTGCATTAATCCCCCTTTAGGGGATAGGGGCATGAAACTTCAATTTTTCTCCATAGGCAAGCCGCACGAGGCATATATACAGCAGGGCGTAGATGATTTTACCGGCCGCATAAATAAATATTTTACTGCTGGCTGGCATATTATTCCCCCGCCAAAAAATGCTGCTGTTTTAAAAGATGCTGAGTTGAAAAAGCAGGAGGCAAAAGCCGTGTTGCAACTGCTGCAAAAAGATGATGTATTGATATTGCTTGATGAGCGCGGCAAACAATTTTCCAGCCCTGAGCTTGCAAACCTGTTGCAACAGCAGGCCAACGAAAGTGTTAAGCGCATTATATTTTTAATAGGTGGTGCATTTGGTGTGGATGAAGAAATAAAACAACGCGCCAACATAATGTGGAGCTTAAGCAAACTGGTATTCCCCCACATGCTTGTGCGCCTTATACTTGCTGAGCAGGTTTACAGGGCCTGCACTATTTTAAGGAATGAGAAGTATCATCATGTGTGAGCCCTTATTCATTTTGTATGCTGTCCGATAGATGCAATAATATCTTCATGTTGCCGCTTAATAGTGCTTATCATTGTATCGCGCATTATACATAAATAAACTGCAAATAATGTTGTTAAAATTACACTAAGATCGCTCATAAGAGCTAATCCTGCGCGGTTTCTCATAAAGTTGCTTATATTGGTAATGATATTAAGGCACAACAATGCAGACAATATAATACATATAATATGCACAAGAAAAGATTGTCTTCTTTCCCTTTCAGTAAAAATTGTTCCTTTTCTTAAGTGTCCCGTAAAACGTAACGCAAAAACAGATTGCGTTATCATAATAAGCAAACCACTTGTTACTACTGGTAGCATAAGCTGCGGCATTATTATATGCATATGCGGTAGTGCCAGAAAGTAAATTACTAAGCCGCCGGTAATAAAACTGCATAGCAGCAAACCCAACGCACACACATAATATATTTTCCATTTTAATGCCATAAAATTAAATTTGCCCGTTGCCCTCTATTTCAAAACTAGGTAACTGGTCAGTATGGGCTTTACGAATTGCTTTTAGTAACGTAAGATCAAAAATACTTATATACAAGGCGCATACGCCAGCAATTAAAAACCCGCATCTAACAGCAATTCTCTGTAGTCAAGCCTGTTATTCTCATCAATAAAGTTACCATGTACAAAATCTTCGGGTATAATAAATGCGGCAGCTAAAAATATATTGCCCAAAGCAAATAATACTATCAAACAGTAGCCGGCAATAAAAAGTCCCTTTTCCGTTTTGCTTAACAGTGCCTCATTTTTATAGCGCCTTATGGCGCGAATATTTAAATATGCCTTGCAGATAACTAACAATAGCAGGCCTAAGATCAGCACTTCAAGTGCGGTTTGCCGCTGGTTCGCGCTCTCTGTAATGCTTGAATATACCCCATAAATAAAAAAAAATATGCCCCATAGCACCAGGTAAAGGCTGCACGCATTGTATATCTTCCATTTTGCAGGCATAAGTTGCTAAGCGTTTGTGATATCTTGCCCAATGGTATTTATTATCACGTCCTGCCGCGTTTGTAATATCTTCCTAAGCTGCAGGTCAAATATTATTAAATATGCAGAGGTAATTAAAAAAAGCGTCATTGCAATTAGTGCAAAAATTTCAGGAAGCTCAATTTTAACCTGGCCGCCTGACAGATTTTCAACAATTGACCCATAATTAATCATAGCAACAATAAGCCACATAATAATGTTAAGCACATAACATGCGATAAATAAAAATCGTTGCTCATTGCTGGCAACGGTTTTATTTTTAAAATGCCGTATAAAAGTGATTGATGTGGCCGCTTTGGTAATAGCCGCCAGCAGCATAAGCCCCGTTATAAACCCAAAATCAAAATCGCTCCGCGAGTGTAAATTAAAAGCCATTCCCGTTGCAAGGCCAACGCTGCAAAGCAAATAGCAAACAACGCATATTTGATATATTTTCCATTTTAATGGCATAGTATAATGTTTAAGGGTTACTCTGTTGCAACCCGATTGAATTTATATCGTCAAACCGCATTTTATGTACCAGCCTGCTAAGCCGCATATCAAATCTCATAAAATAGCCCGACGATAAAATGAAAAGAAAACTTGCAACAATCTGCAGGGTATACCAACCGTCATTCCAGTTCATTTTACTTTCCTGTGCAACTGCAAGGCAAAAACCAACGGCAACGTAAAAAGTAAAAATAATGTTGAATAAAAAGAAGAGCGAAAAAAGTATAAACCCGTTTTTGGTATAAAACGTGCCACTTTTAAGATGCCTTATAAATTTTAGCCCCAATACCGGCTTCACTATCATAACTAAGGGAAATAAAAGCGTCCAGTATTTTCCGTAAGACTGGTCATCATCCGAAACTATAAGGTATACACCTGTACAAAGCACAAGCACTAACCAAAACAAATAATACCAGCAGGCAAATTGATATACCTTCCATTTTATGGGCATAGCGTTACATTTCTTTATTAATGCCAATTTCAAAACTCATTAAGTCGTCATAATGTGTTTTTCTCACCGCTTTTAATAACATTAAATCAAATACTGCTAAATAAGCTGATGAAAAAAATACCGCAAATAAGCTGCAGTCCATAAGTAATTCTCGATAGTTGACATGGCCTTTTGACAAAACAAAACCTTGCTGACTAAAATCGGACGGTATAACCTCCAGCACAGACAATAAAAAAACGATCGCTGCAAATAAAATATTGAGCGAAAATAAAATGATAAACCACACTTTCTCGCTCTTTGCTGGCACTGTTTTATTTTTAAAATGGTGCACGGCACGGAAAGAAAAAACAGCCTTGGTTATACAGGCCCCTAATAGCAGCCAAAGCAAAAGAACAAATACAAATGCTGAATCTGAATGAGATTGTGTAAAATAAAAATACGCTGTTAGCAATAAAAAGCCGGCACACCAAAGCATCAGGTACAATCCGCAGGCATAATATATCTTCCATTTTAAGGGCATAAAGCAATTTAAGCGTTATAAAAATAAGGTTCTTGCACGCACCGGTAAAGAAATAATGGTTATAAAAAACTGAAAAATGATTGATTGCTCCTTATCTGGTCTAACATTCCTGTTTCCCGTGGCATACAAGGGTGGGAGCGTAAAAATATTGATTAAAAAATGTCACCTCTTCGAGGTTTTTCGATAACTATTTTGTCCATTTCTACAATAATGTCAGCCTTTCAGGCTTTTAAAAATCCCGAAGGGATGCAATTATTGTAGCAATAAGAGAAAGAAAGTTTCAAAACCCCGAAGGGGTGTCATTCTTTTATTTATGCATCTCTTCTTTTGCGTCGCTTAAGCAGAATATTTCCCGCTTTGCAGCATTTATATATCTTTGCGCCCGTTGAAAATGAGGATCAAAGGGGACATGTCGGTTTAATTACCAATACTGGCTACCGCCCCATTCTTCACTTTTCACTCCCGAAGCTTCGGGATCACGATTCACGAAATAACAAGATTTTGATATGTATAGGTCTCACACCTGCGGGGAATTAAGAATTGCTAACGTAAACGAAACAATAACCCTTGCCGGTTGGGTGCAAACCGTGCGCAAGTTTGGCGCAATAACCTTTATTGACCTTCGTGACCGATACGGCATTACCCAATTGCTGTTCGGAGAGGATCTTCAGGCGCAAATAGACGCAAACCCGCTGGGCCGCGAATTTGTCATCCAGGCTACCGGCAAAGTATCTGAGCGCAGCAATAAAAACAAAAATATTCCCACTGGCGAGGTGGAGATAATTGTTTCATCCTTCAAAATACTCAATAGATCGGCTGTTCCGCCTTTTACCATAACCGACGAAACCGATGGCGGCGACGATTTGCGTATGAAGTTCCGCTACCTGGACCTTCGCCGTAACGCAGTAAAGAAAAATCTTGAGCTTCGTTATGCTGTTGGCCGCAGCACGCGTAATTACATGCACGAGAATGGGTTTATGGATATTGAAACACCTTTTCTTATAAAATCAACACCCGAAGGGGCGAGAGATTTTGTGGTGCCAAGCCGCATGAACCAGGGGCAATTTTATGCGTTGCCGCAAAGCCCGCAAACGTTTAAGCAGCTATTAATGGTAAGCGGTTACGACCGTTACTACCAGATTGTAAAATGTTTTAGGGATGAGGACCTGCGTGCAGACCGCCAGCCTGAGTTTACCCAAATAGACTGCGAAATGAGCTTTGTGGAGCAGGAAGACATTTTAAATATGTTTGAAGGGCTGGTAAAACAGATTTTTAAAGATGTTAAGGACATAGACTATGCGGAAACGGTAGAACGCATGACATGGGAAAACGCCATGTGGAACTACGGTAATGATAAGCCGGATATTCGCTTTGGTATGAAGCTGGCAAACCTTAAATTTCCCGCTCACGTGTTTGCGGAAAAATACGAAGCTGCTAAAGCCTCCCTTGTGGGGGGAGGTTTGGAGGGGGCCTCTTTTCCAGTATTTGAAGAAGCTGAAACCGTAATTGCTTTTGCCGCACCCGGTTGCAGCGAATACAGCCGCAAACAAACCGACGAGCTTACTGAATGGGTTAAGCGCCCGCAAATAGGCATGAAGGGCCTGGCATTTATAAAATGCAATACCGATGGCACTTACAAAAGCAGTATAGATAAATTTTTTACGGAAGACAAACTAAAGGCCATTGCAGATGCAGCAGGCGCCAAAGCCGGCGACCTGGTGCTTATATTGGCCGGCGCCGAAGAGCGTACCCGTAAAGCCACCAGTGAGCTGCGCCTTGAAATGGGCAAACGCCTCGGTTATCGTAAGGATAATGAGTTTAAATTATTGTGGGTGCTTGATTTTCCGTTGTTTGAATATGATGCGGACGAAAACCGCTGGGTAGCAAGGCACCACCCGTTTACGTCACCCAAACCATCAGATATTGAGGTGATGATAAACAATAACCCTGCTATTGAAAACCCCGAAAAATACCTTGAACACCCTTATGCCAATATTAAGGCCAATGCTTACGATATGGTATTGAATGGTAATGAGATTGGCGGCGGTTCTATCCGTATTTTTCAGCGCGAACTGCAGGAGAAAATGTTTGCAGCACTCGGTATGTCGGTTGAAGAATCGTTGCATAAATTTGGCTTTCTCCTTGGGGCATTTGAATATGGCGCACCTCCTCATGGCGGTCTTGCCTTTGGCTTTGACAGGCTTTGTGCCATCCTCGGCGGCAGCGAAAGCATCCGCGATTTTATTGCCTTCCCAAAAAACAACAGCGGCAGGGATGTTATGCTTGACGCCCCCGCCACTATTGACGATAAGCAGTTGAAGGAGTTGGGAATAACACACCCCCAAACCCCCTAAACCTGCCTTTCCTTAGCGGCTTTGCGCCTTTGCGCGAAACACCCTTTCCGTGTAGCGGAGAAAGCGCTTACGCACTTTTAAAATATTGCACGCAAAGCCCGAAATTTCGGGCGCTAAGGCGCAAAGAAAAAGCCGTCGCTTTTATCTTCACCGTGTTCTCGTGCATGCCGCGCGCAGCGCCCACTCTGTGTACTCAAAATTTTGCACAAAAAACCCCCTGTGGTACTCTGTGTCAAACTCTGTGAAACTCTGTGCCAAAAAATTCACAGGCGCGCAGCGCCATGCGTTAAAATTTCTTACCAGCCAGCAATCTTGCAAAACAACCGTCTCTCAAAAATCTTCTCCCTCAAAAATTAATTGTCATTACCACAATTAATTTCTATACATTTGAAAAACTGCTTAAGCTTGCATTTGTATGGGAAATAAATTCGTGATTGGCGTTGACTATGGAACCGACTCCGTACGGTCCGTTATCCTTGATGCATCTAACGGGGATGAGGTTGCTTCATCCGTATTCTTATACCCCCGCTGGAGGGATGGGCTGTATTGTGAGCCTTCTCAAAACCAGTTTCGCCAGCACCCGCTTGATTATGTAGAGGGCCTTGAAGCTACCATAAAGGATTGCCTGTATAAAGCTGGGGCGGGTGCAGCGCAAAATATAAAAGCCATATCGGTTGATACCACGGGCTCTACGCCGGTTGCGGTTGATAAACACGGCACACCGTTGGCACTGCTGCCTGAATTTGAGCAGAATCCCAATGCGATGTTTGTGCTGTGGAAAGACCATACATCAACCAAAGAAGCGGCGCAAATTAATGAGCATGCCACAAAATTTAGCATCAACTATTTGCAATACGTTGGGGGTATTTATTCATCAGAATGGTTTTGGGCAAAGCTGTTGCATATACTAAGGGCAGATGAATCAATAAGAGGTGCCGGATATTCTTTTGTTGAGCATTGCGACTGGATACCCTTCCTGTTAACCGGTGGTAAGGATGTACACCAAATGAAAAGGGGCGTTTGCTCTGCCGGGCATAAAGCTTTATGGGCTACCGAATACGGGGGCTTTCCTCCCAACGATTTCTTCACTTCATTAGACCCATTATTGGATGGCTATACCAGCAGGCTATTTACAGAAACATATACCGCAGATAAAGCCGCAGGCACAATCAGTACTGAATGGGCTGAAAGGCTGGGCCTGCCAAACACGGTAGTAATAGGCGTTGGCGCATTTGATGCCCACATGGGCGCAGTAGGCGGCCAGATTGAGCCTTACCATTTAAGCAAGGTAATGGGCACCAGCACCTGCGATATGCTGGTAGCGCCCCTGCACGAAGTAGAAGGCAAACTGATAAAAGGTATCTGCGGGCAGGTGCCCGGCTCAGTCATTCCGGGTATGATGGGTATGGAAGCCGGCCAAAGCGCTTTTGGCGATACTTACGCGTGGTTTAGGAGTATTTTGGCGTGGCCATTGAACAACCTGTTGAAAGAATCGTCCGTTATAGATAACGTTACCGCAGGTTTATTGCATAAAGAACTAACGGATAAAATTATTAGCTCATTAACAACCGAAGCACAAAAACTGCCGCTGGAAGAAAATGCAGAGTTGGCGGTTGACTGGCTGAATGGCCGCCGTACACCGGATGCCAACCAGGAACTAAAAGCGATAATCAGCGGCTTAAACCTGGGTACAGACGCACCGCGTATATTTAAGGCGCTTGTTGAAGCAACATGCTTTGGCGCCAAAGCCATTGTTGACCGCTTTAACAGCGAAGGGGTCACGGTTAAAGGTTTGATAGGCCTTGGTGGCGTGGCAAGAAAATCGCCTTACATAATGCAGGTAATGGCCGACGTAATGGATATGCCCATACGCATACACAAAAGTGAGCAAACCTGTGCAGTTGGCGCAGGCATGTTTGCAGCAACAGCCGCAGGCATTTACAATAAAGTGGAAGATGCCATGACCGCTATGGGCCCCGGCTTTGATGCGGAATACACGCCCAACAAAGTCAATGTGCAATTGTATGCAAGGCGGTATGAGAAGTATGTGGCATTAGGAAAGGGTGTTGAATAGCAAGAGAGCAGTTGATTGGTTGCCCCGCTCTTTAGAGCGGGGAATAAAGAGATTATAAGTAATATGGGCTTTAGCCCAATTTTACTTATGTATTGCAGCCACATAGTGGCGGCATGTTAGTAGAAATAATTGAAGTATTTTTTAAACCTCCATAGGAGCGACATGTATTGATATTATCGTTAACAACGAACAAAAAACCCAAAACATAAAACACAGAACATAAAACACAGAACCTTTTCTTCATGAGCAAATACGATGACATAAAACAATCCGCCTACGATGCCAATATGCAATTGCCTAAGCTGAGGTTGGTGCTATTCACCTTTGGCAACGTGAGTGCTGTAGACAGAAACCAGGGAGTATTTGCTATTAAACCCAGTGGTGTGCCTTATGATGAATTAACGCCCGAAAAAATGGTTATTGTTGATCTTGATGCAAACGTGGTGGAAGGAAGTCTGCGGCCTTCATCCGACACCAAAACGCACGCAGTGCTATACAAGCACTGGCAAACCATCGGCGGTATTGTGCATACGCACAGCATGTACGCTACTGCCTGGGCGCAGGCACAGCGGGACATACCCATATACGGCACCACCCACGCAGACCATACGACTGTTGATATTCCCTGCGCAGCCCCTATGCACGATGATATGATTAAAGGCGATTACGAGCACGAAACAGGCTTTCAAATAATAAATTGCTTTAAGGAAAGGGGATTAAGTTACGAAGATGTTGAAATGGTATTGGTAGGCAATCATGCCCCGTTTACCTGGGGCAAAACGCCTGCAAAAGCAGTTTATAACAGTGCTGTGTTGGAAACGATAGCGCAAATGGCTTATTTAACGGAGAATATAAAAGCTGATGCCCTGCGTTTAAAAGACTCATTAATAAAAAAACATTTTGAACGTAAGCACGGACCGGATAGTTATTACGGGCAATAGACGGGCAGTTGGGTAGCCGCGTAGCGGCGACAGGTTAGTGGCAGTAGCAAACGAAAATGATTATTCGGAGCCCCGGAAGGGCGGCGCATGAAATATGCGGTGCAAAACACGATAAATGTATGTATGTTGTTTTAAGAAGATGGGCCTTAACTGATATTGACAGCCTTGTAAAATATGCCAATAACAAAAAAATTGCAGATAATTTACGGGATGTTTTTCCGCACCCATATACAGCAGCGGATGGAATAAAATTTATAGAGGGCATAATGGATGAAAGTCCGGCAAAAGTTTTTGCTATTGAATACAACGGGAAGCAATTGGCGCGATAGGGGTATTTCCCGGCAATGATGTGTATAAGCAAAATGCAGAAATAGGCTACTGGCTTGCAGAGCCATTTTGGGGCAAAGGCATTGTTTGCGAAGCGCTAAAACAAATGGTGGCGTATGCCTTTAATACATTTTACATTAGCAGGCTGTATGCTACACCATTTGGGCGTAATATCAGTTCGTCCAGGGTATTGGAAAAAGCTGGGTTTACGCTTGAAGCCATTCTGCCCAATGCGGTTTACAAAAACGGCCAGTTTGAAGATGAGGCAATATATTCGTTATGGCGCGACAAGTTTGAGTATAAAAAATTTTAAAATAATTAAAAGGCAGAGATAAAATGAAGCAAGTTACAAACACCCCTTTAGGGGAAGGGGTACTTTGGTTTGTTACCGGTAGCCAGCATTTATATGGTGATGAAACATTAAAGCAGGTTGCAGATCACAGCCAGGTTATAGTAAAAGCGCTTAACGCTGCTGCTCAAATACCTGTGCAGGTATTGTTTAAACCAACGGTAAAATCAACCGAAGAAATTTATACAGTTTGCCAGGAAGCCAATAGCGATAAAAACTGCATTGGTATAATAACATGGATGCACACATTTTCACCCGCGAAAATGTGGATCAATGGCTTGAAAATTTTACAAAAGCCATTGCTGCATCTTCATACTCAATTTAACCGCGATATACCCTGGGGCGATATTGATATGGATTTTATGAACCTTAACCAAAGTGCCCATGGCGACAGGGAGTTTGGTTTTATGGTTACACGCATGCGCCGCAACCGTAAAATTGTGGTGGGCCATTGGCAGGATGAAGAAACCCTGCAAAGCATTGGCGGCTGGGCACGTGTGGCTGCCGCCTGGCAAGACTGGCAGGGAGCTAAATTTGTACGTTTTGGAGACAACATGCGTTACGTTGCAGTAACTGATGGCGATAAGGTGGAAGCGGAATATAAATTTGGCTTTTCAGTAAACACGCATGGCATCGGTGACCTGGTAAAGGTAATAAATGCTACAACCGATGAAGCCGTTGATAAATTGATACAGGAATACGAGGATACTTATAAACTGGCCACTACGCTGACAAAAGATGGAGCACAGCGCCAGTCATTAAAAGATGCCGCCCGCATTGAGCTTGGCCTTAAAGCATTTTTGCAGGATGGTAATTATAAAGGCTTTAGCGATACGTTTGAAGACCTGCATGGCATGTCGCAGTTGCCGGGTATAGCCGCCCAGCGTATGATGGCTGCTGGTTATGGTTTTGCCGGCGAAGGCGACTGGAAAACTGCTGCGCTTGTACGTGCAATGAAAGTTATGGGTGCCGGCCTTAAAGGTGGCAATAGTTTTATGGAGGACTACACCTATCATTTGGACCCGGCTAACCCACTTGTGCTTGGCAGCCACATGCTGGAGATATGTGAGTCTATTGCAGATGGTAAACCATCCTGCGAAATACACCCGTTGGGTATTGGTGGCAAGGCTGATCCCGTGAGGCTGGTGTTTAATGTTGCGGCAGGCGATGCATTAAATGCTTCACTGGTTGATATGGGTAACCGTTTCAGGCTGCTTGTAAATACTGTTGAGGCTGTTGCGCCGGAGCATGATTTACCCAAGCTGCCTGTTGCGCGCGTGTTATGGAAACCACATCCGGATTTTAAAACTGGCCTTGCTGCGTGGATTTTAGCTGGTGGTGCACACCACACCTGTTACAGCCAGAATTTAACAGCAGAAAACCTGGAAGATTTTGCCGATATGGCCAATATTGAATTTGTTGTGATAGATAAAAAAACTAATCTTTACGAATTGAAGAAAGACTTGAGATTAGGTGAGGTGTATTATAGATAGAGTTCATGGTTGATAGTTCATGGTTCATGGTAAGAACGATGAGTTTTTTTTAGTTGTTAAAAGCACTTAGAGCGTTAAAACTAATACCATTTATAAACCAACTGTAATGGCGTTTAGGTTTGAAGAGTTGAAGATTTGGCAAATAGCATTAAAACTCACAAATGAAGTTGATTTGCTGGCCAAAACTTTTCCGGTTGAAGAATGATATAGCCTTGCTTCGCAAATAAAAAGAGCGGGAGATTCAGTTTGTTTAAATATTGCGGAGGGCAGCACCGGCCAAACAATCCCAGAGTTTAAACGATTCTTGGATATTGCTTTACGGTCTGCCATTGAAGTAGTAGCTTGTTTGTTTATTGCAGATACAAGAAATTATATTAAAAAGGATATTTTCAGAAGATTGTATGATGAGTATGAAATACTGTGCAAAATGATTACTAAGTTCCGGGACTCAATGTAAAAGTTATTGTGGTTAGGAATTGATTTTTAGAGAGGGGTACAACTATTTGATAACATGATTTTTATAGGGGGCTATCCTGAAAAATAATTTACAAACATTTTTGAAAATACTCATCGGTTCTACCATGAACTATGAACCATGAACTATGAACCAGCATTATAAACCAACTAACGATTGACAAATGAACAAGTTGTTTTTTCAGGACAAATTAGTTTTCCTTATCTATTTCGTAATTGTTGCATCGTACGGTTATTATATCTATCGTAAAAAGAAAAAAGCGGTTACTGGTACGCACGATTTCTTTTTGGCTGAAGGATCGCTTACATGGTGGGCTATAGGTGCATCATTAATTGCTTCAAACATTTCTGCGGAGCAATTTATCGGCATGAGCGGTAATGGATATAGTATTGGCGTTGCAGTTGCGGCCTATGAGTGGATTGCAGCTATCGCATTGATTATCGTTGCTGTATGGTTTATACCGGTATATCTTAAAAATAAGATATTCACCATGCCACAGTTTTTAAAGGAACGGTATAACGAAACGGTTGCCCTCATCATGGCCATTTTCTGGTTGTTTCTGTATGTATTTGTAAACCTTACTTCCATACTCTATTTAGGTGCATTGGCTATCAACAACCTTACTGGAGGTGATGCATCACAATTTCACTACATCATCATCGGGCTCTCCATTTTCGCTGTAGTTATAACATTGGGTGGTATGAAGGTGATAGGCTTTACCGATGTAATACAGGTTGCTGTGCTGATTATTGGTGGTTTTGCGACTATCTATGTTGCACTCACTGTGGTAAGTAAAGCGTTTGGCTATGGTGAAAGCGTGGTTGAAGGGTTTAACCAGTTGTTAAAAAATGCACCGGATCATTTCCATATGATGTTTGAAAAGCCTGGCCCAAATTCAACACCGCAACAGGTAACTAACTACTTAACTATACCGGGATTATTGTCTTATGCAGCTGGTATATGGATCATCAATCTTAACTATTGGGGCTGTAATCAATATATTACGCAGCGGGCATTAGGTGCAGATTTGCAAACAGCGCGCAAAGGCATTTTATTTGCAGGTTTCCTAAAACTGTTAATGCCTATTATCGTAATGCTTCCGGGTATAGCCGCTTATGTATTACATCAAAAAGGCATGCTTCAGCAAGAAATGCTGGTTAACAGCAAGGATGGCACAGTGGTAGCTGATAATGCTTATTCCTCAGTATTGACCTTTTTGCCTCATGGGCTCATAGGCCTCTCATTAGCCGCATTAACTGCCGCGATAGTTGCCTCATTGGCGGGTAAAGCAAATAGCATTTCTACAATCTTCACCCTTGATGTTTATAAAAAGTATATTAATAGAGAAGCTGATGAAAAGAAGATGGTTTGGGTTGGCCGGGTCACAATCTTGGTGGCCATCATTGTTTCAATCATGCTCACATGGAGCGACACACTCGGCATTGGTGGTGCAGGCGGTTTTACATTTATTCAAAAATATACGGGCTTTATAAGCCCCGGCGTGTTTGCCATGTTTATCTTAGGTATGTTTTGGAAACGCACAACAGGTGCTGCCGCAGTAGCAGGTGTAATAGTAGGCTTTGCACTGTCCGTGGTATTTAACGAGTTTGCGCCGCAATGGTTTGGTCACGACACGCTTTTTTACACTGCATACCAAACAGTTGAAAATGGCAAAGTTGTGTGGGAAATACCTTTCCATATTTGCATGGGGCTTGCCTTTATGTTCACCATGATCGTTATGATACTGATGAGCCTTGCAGGACCAAAAATTAATCCTAAGGCTTTTGTACTTGACAAAGAAATGTTTAAAGTAAAGCCAGGAACACTGGCAATGATAGTTGTTACATTGCTTATCATCTCTTTACTATATGTAAGATTTTGGTAGTATAAAAGATCCTGCTTTAACAGGCAGGATTTTTTATAAACCTCTCAATAATTGTTTTTTTGACATTTAAAAATATTTACCATGATAAAAGCTCTAATCGCCTCAATAACATGCTGCATCTTGCTGGCGTTGGGCGCGGCTGCACAAACCACCATGCAGCTTGCCGTTAACACAAATGCCCCCGGCGCTGTTATAAGTAAAAATATTTATGGCCATTTTTCTGAAGACCTGGGCCATTGCATTTACGATGGCTATTGGGTTGACCCTTCGTTAAACGTGCCAAAGCAGGGGCGTATTCGCATGGATGTGGTGGAAGCACTAAAAAAAATACAGGTGCCTTTGTTGCGCTGGCCGGGTGGCTGTTATGCAGACCAGTACCATTGGAGCGATGGCGTTGGCGAACCTTCAAAACGCCCAAAGCGCCTTAATGCTGTATGGGGCATGGTGCTGGAAGATAACAGCTTTGGCACCAATGAGTTTTTGCAGCTGTGCGATCTGATCGGCTGCCAGCCCTACATTGCGGGTAACGTGGGCACAGGCACACCACAGGAAATGTCAAACTGGATCGAATACTTAAATTATAACGGTAACAGCACACTTGCTGAAATGCGCAAACAGAACGGCCATGAAAAGCCATACAACGTCTCCTTTTGGGGTGTAGGCAATGAGAGCTGGGGATGTGGTGGTAATATGACACCCGAATTTTATTCAGACCAATACAAGCGCTACGCCACCTATTGCTTAAACTACCCCGGTACACATTTAAAGAAAATTGCCAGTGGATCCAACGGCGAAGATTATAACTGGACTGAAGTATGTATGAAGCAAATACCAACAGGGGATATGTGGGGCATATCTATGCATTACTACACTATCGCAACGGGTAACTGGGGCCATAAAGGTTCTGCAACACAGTTTGATGAAAGTGAATATTTTCATGGGCTTAAAAACTGCCTGCATATTGAAGACCTGGTTGTAAAACACAGCGCTATAATGGATAAGTACGACCCGGCAAAAAAGGTGGCGTTGTGCGTTGATGAATGGGGTATATGGACGGATGTTGAACCTGGCACTAACCCTGCATTTTTATACCAGCAAAACAGCATGCGCGATGCGCTGATAGCTGCAAGCACACTAAATATATTTAATAACCATGCTGACAGGGTGCGCCTTGCAAGCCTTGCGCAAACAGTTAACGTGCTGCAGTCGCTTATATTAACCAATAAAGAAAAAATGGTGCTTACGCCCACTTATCATGTATTTGATCTGTTTAAGGTGCACCAGGATGCAACTTTACTACCGGTGCAGTTCTTCAGCCCTTCCTATACTTACAATAAAGAGGCTGTGCCTGCAATAAACGCCTCTGCATCAAAAGATAGTAATGGTGTTGTGCATATAAGCATTGTAAATATTGACCCGCATAATGCCATAAAAATTAATGCTTCCTTTGCGGGCGCAGCAAATAAAAATGTTGCAGCGCAAATATTAACATCGGCTGCGTATACTGATGTTAACAGCTTTGATGCACCCAATAAAGTAAAGCCCGCGGCATTCACTGATTTTAAAATGAGCGATGGTAATTTATCAGTAAATATGCCGCGGTTAAGTGTGGTTGTGCTTGAGATAAAGTAGAACCATGATTAAAAGGATTTTTGAATGATTTTTGAGG
Source organism: Bacteroidota bacterium (assembly GCA_013285915.1). Taxonomy (GTDB): domain Bacteria; phylum Bacteroidota; class Bacteroidia; order Chitinophagales; family Chitinophagaceae; genus JABDFW01. Next base: position 9,616 of record JABDGS010000049.1, on the reverse strand, counting down.
GAATATGAACGAGGGTGTTCAGGATGACTGGCTGCATGACATTCATGAAAGCTTAAAATTGAGATCTTTTAAAATAGTAGCCAAGCAGTCGCATTTACGATGTGCCGTTAGGCACATTTCGTAGGTAGAATTTAATTTAACAGGCACAAAGCGTTCCATAGGAACGCCTCGTGCCTGTTAAATTGCATTTTGTAAATTCATATCCTGGTAAGACTTTTCGCTGCATAAACAACAAATAGTACAAGAGTGCGGCGCAACAAACGATGATTAGCGCTATATTGCCGGGCACAAAAAATAAAAAACATACCATGAAACGATTGATGCTATACTGCGTGTTAATTTTTACCACACCCTTTGTAATTACAGGCTGTGGTAACAATGCAGGCAACACTACAACCACTGCAGATTCAACAGCCAAAAAAGGCATTACAAAGGCGGCTTGGGGCAACTATGATGGTAAAGAGGTTTTTTTGTTTACGCTTACTAATGCAAAAGGCAACCAGGTAAAAATAAGCAACTATGGTGGTACAGTTACAAGTTGGGTTGCGCCCGATAAAAGCGGTGCCAAAAACAGTATTGTTTTGGGGTATGACAGCCTAAGCGGCTATTTAGCACACCCGCCTTATTTTGGTGCAACAGTGGGCCGCTATGGCAATCGTATTGGCAATGCACAATTTACATTAGAAGGCAAAACATATAAGCTGGCAGCAAACAACGGCAAAAACAGCCTGCATGGCGGGTTAAAAGGGTTTGATAAACAGGTGTGGGATGCTTCAACAGCAAGCGATTCTATCCCTTCGCTTACGTTGAAATATACAAGTAAGGATGGGGAAGAAGGATTTCCCGGAAACCTATCAGTAACCGTGCAATACACGCTTAGCGACGATGACGAATTAAAACTGGAATACAGCGCTACCACAGATAAGGCAACGCCGATAAACCTCACCAACCACAGCTATTTTAATTTAACCGGCGATGTAAGCAACACCATATTAAACCACAAACTGCAAATAAATGCAGATAACTATACGCCGGTTGATACATCGCTGATTACTACTGGTGTTATTGCGCCGGTAAAAGGAACTCCGTTTGACTTTACCACACCCACGGCAATAGGCACGCGTATTGATTTAGTAAAAGGCGGTTACGACCATAATTTTGTGTTGAACAGTAAAGGTGGAACATTGCAGCAGGCAGCAACACTTACCGATAGCGTGAGCGGAAGAAAACTTGAAGTATTTACTACAGAGCCCGGACTGCAGTTTTATACGGGTAATTTTTTGGATGGCTCATTAACCAACCACGATGGTAAAGCTATTAAACAGCATACCGCGTTGTGTATGGAAACGCAGCACTTTCCTGATTCACCAAATAAACCGCAATTTCCTTCATGCATATTAAAACCGGGTGAAACGTATCATACGGTAACAGTATATAAACTAAGTGTAGGGCAATAGCATTTCTTATCCTGCGAAAGCATTTGGCCCCGACCCTGCGTTGGGGCCAATATTTTTTATAACAAACACACTGCCTGCTAATGGCTGTTTTTGCAGGTCAGCCTCGCTAAGTTCTTTTCGGGCTGTGGTTACATACATATCTGCAAACGACGGGCCGCCGAACGTGCAGCAGGTAATATTGGCAACGGGAAAGTTTATGCGCTGCAGGCTTGCCCCGGTGTGCGGGTTATACTGTACAATTTGCCAACCCCCATAATAAGCAACCCATAGCATGCCGTCGGTATCAATGGTCATGCCGTCTGGGTAACCTTTTTCGCCATGCACATCAACGGCTACACGCTGATTGCTTATACTGGCTGTTTGCAGATCAAAATCGTAGGCAACAATAACTCTTGTAGGGGTGTCAATATAATACATTACGGTATTATCGCTGTTCCATGCAAGTCCGTTGGAAATAGTAACGCCTTTTATTTTTAATTGTACAGATAGGTCTGTAGAAAGTATATACAAACTACCAGCCGGTTCACTTTCATTAAAAGGCATAGTGCCTGCCCAAAACCTTCCTGCTGCATCGCACTTGCCGTCGTTAAAACGGTTATTTGGTAACAATGCCTCGGGGTCTGTTATGGCATGTAATGTTTTCTTATCAAAGTCTACAAAATAAAAACCGTGCTGCATGGCAGCTACAAGGCCGCCACTTCTTCTCGGCACAATAGCACCCACCATTTGCCCAACATTAAAAGTAGTATGATCACCGCTTGCAATGTTATACCTGTGAATATCCCCCGGTAGTATATCAACCCAATAAAGGCAATTATTCTTATCATCCCATACTGGCCCCTCACCCAGCAGGCATGTTTGTTTAATTAGTAGTTCGGGCTGGTGCATGTATCTCTGTTTGTAAACTCTGTAATTTGCATTTCCACTTTTAACTCTTCACTTTTAATTTTTAACTCGTATTCTGTCAACCCCCTTTAGGGGATGGGGCTTACTTTCTCTTAATACGGCGACGGGCTCACACTCGTCCAGCCACCATCCACCACAAGGCTTTGCCCTGTAACATGCCTTGATAATGGAGATACTAAAAACAGTGCTGCATTGGCAATATCAGCAACAGTCGCTGGCCTGCCCATGGGTGTTATACGGCTCCATGTTTTTTCGTAGTCTTTATCTTCCACGGTACGTTCGGTTTTTGTAGCTCCCGGCGCAATGGCATTGATAGAAATATTAAAAGGCGCTAATTCAACAACCAGCGTTTTGGCAAGCATTTCAAGGCCTGCTTTCGTCATTCCATAAGCAGCAAGATTTTTATGCGCCTGGTGGCCCGTAACAGAGGACATCAGCAAAACGCTGCCACCGCTTTCCTGTTTCTTCATTTGGATAGCTGCAATTTGGGTAAGAAAAAAACTGCCGCCTAAGTTTACATCCATCACGCGTTGTAATGCATCCTGCTTGTATTCAAAAAAATCTCCAAACAGTGTTATCCCGGCGTTTGCAACTGCAATAGTAAGCTTGCCAAATTCTTGAACGGCTTTATCTACCATCCTTTGTATAAATGCAACATTTGCTGCATCGCCCGCCGCTGCATGGCATATACCGCCGTCATGCCTTATGGTACTCGCGGCATGCTCGGCTAACGCTGCATCCACATCATTTAAAATTACTGATGCACCCTGCGCGCAAAGCTGCCGCGCAATTTCAAAGCCAATGCCCTGGCCCGCGCCGGTAAGAATAGCAACCTGGTCGTTAAATAATTTTGTTGGCATAATCGTTGATTGTTGCCCCTGCCTTTAGGCAGGGGAATTAAAAACAATAAACTTTCGTGGCTTTAGCCACATTAACAATATAACTGGGCTAAAGCCCGGAAAATAGCATATCTAATTTACCCCCGTTTTAAAAAACGGGGCAATACTGCAATCCTCCAAGGGGTATTAAACATTTTTTGCATCAGCAACATAACGCCATTCACCTTCGTTGTGTCACTCCCTTGTACTCCAAGTCAATACTCAGCAGTTCACACTCCATAAAAACTTTAAACTTCAAACTTTAAACTTCAAACTGGCTTAGCCTCAATGCGAATCTCTCAATACTTCACTTCCACTTCCACCTATTAAAAAATCAAAGTCAGCCCCTAAATGCGCTTGCTGTACATGCTGCTGGTATAACTGCACATAGCCACGCGCAACCTGCAGGTGCGTTGGTTTCCAGGCAAGCCTGCGCTTAGCTAATTCATCATCTGCCACTTCAAGTTGTAGTACACGGTTGTGTACATCAAGCGTTATGGTATCCCCATCCTGTACAAGCGCCAAGGTGCCGCCTGCCGCCGCCTCTGGCGATACATGCAGCACTACGGTACCAAAGCCGGTGCCGCTCATACGCCCATCGCTTATGCGTACCATATCAGTAACGCCTTTCTCTAATAGTTTTTTTGGTAGCCCCATGTTGCCTACTTCAGGCATACCGGGGTAACCTATCGGGCCAACATTCTTTAATACCAAAACGCTGTCAGCTTCTACATCAAGCGCCGGGTCATCAATACGTGCTTTATAGTCTTCAATATTTTCAAAACAAACCGCCTTGCCTTTATGCTGCATTAAATGCGGCGATGCGGCTGACGGCTTCAACACAGCCCCGTGCTCACATAAATTCCCTTTCAGTATAACAAACCCGGCGATAGGGTTAAACGGTTTGTCAATTGCAGTAATTACTTCTTCGTTGTAATTTTCGCTGCTCTCAACATTTTCACCAATGGTTTTGCCATTTGCTGTAATAGCTTTTGTGTGCAGTAATGTTTTCAGTTCTTTCATCACTGCAGGCAACCCGCCTGCATAGTACAGGTCTTCCATAAAGTATTTACCGGATGGCTGCAGGTTGGCAATAAGCGGGATAGACTTGCTAAGCCTGTCATAATCTTCTATGTTCAATTCAATACCAATTCTTCCGGCAATAGCAGTAAGGTGAATTACAAAATTGGTGCTGCCGCCTATAGCAGCGTTGGTAACAATAGCATTTTCAAAAGCATCACGGGTAAGTATATCGCTCAGTTTCAGACCTTCTTTCACCATCTCAACAATGCGTTTGCCGCTCATGTAGGCTAATGCTTTTCTTCTTGAGTCAGCAGCAGGGATGGCGGCATTCTCCGGCAACGATAAACCAAGCGATTCAATCATACACGCCATTGATGATGCGGTACCCATTACTGCGCAATGGCCGTCGCTTCGGCACATGGACGCCTCGCTGACCTGCATTTCCTCGTTGCTCATAGTGCCCATTTTGTTGGCTTGCGCAAAACGCCATATATCAGATGTGCCAATGCTTTTTCCCCTGAATTTACCGGTTAGCATAGGGCCGCCCGACACTACTATCGTTGGAATATTTACACTGCACGCACCCATTACAAGTGATGGTGTTGTTTTGTCGCAGCCGCACATCAACACAACGCCATCAACCGGGTTAGCGCGAATAGATTCTTCCACATCCATACTTGCCAGGTTGCGGTACAGCATAGCCGTTGGTTTTATTAGCGTTTCGCCCAACGACATTACCGGAAACTCAACAGGAAAACCACCAGCCTCAAATATGCCATTCTTTATAAACTGCGCAAGCTCTCTAAAATGGCCGTTACAGGGCGTAAGTTCGCTCCATGTATTGCAAATACCAATTACCGGGCGGCCTTCAAACAAATGCGAAGGGTAGCCCTGGTTTTTCATCCACGCGCGGTATATAAAACCATCTTTGCCAGTTCTGCCAAACCAATGTGTACTGCGTAGTTCCATAAATTACTCCTGTTCGTTAAATGCCTTTATTGTAAATATTTGCCCCGTTTTATTTTGTAAAACCCATTGCCCGTTAGTATTTGTTGCTTCAAGTGTTACAATTAGGTCTTCATCTTTTAAATAAAAATCACCTTTCGCAGTATCGTTGCCTGTAACAAATGCCATTAATTCAACCGTGCCCCAATCCATAAATGCAGTTGATTGCGCTAAAGTAATATGCGGGATAAGGCTGCCATACTTCGCAAGAATTAACCCCGGCAATATTCCAGCTTTTATAATCAACCAACTGCCCCCATCGTATATTTCTTTCGTTATATAGTTAACCCATTTTCCACGTGGTAAATATACTTTTCTTTCGGTAGTATTTTTCTCCATTATCGGCGCAACCAAAATATCATCGCCAAATAAATATTCATCTTCAATATGCCAGCACGTTTCATCTTCGGGATAGTTAAGCAACAGCGCCCTCAACATGGGCAAACCATTTCTGCTGCACATAGATGCCTGCGTATAAATATAAGGCATCAGGCGATACTTCATTTCAACAATACTGCGGAAGGTGTTGAGAAAATCCGCACTAAATTCCCAGGGCTCGCGCGGCGGAAACCCATGTACGCGGCTATGTGATGTGAACAATCCAAACACTGCCCATCGTGCAAATAGTTCTTCTTCGGGCGCATCAAGAAAGCCACCGATATCGTGGCTCCAAAAACTAAAACCGCTTAACCCTAACGATAAACCTCCGCGCAATGTACCTGCCATGCCGGTATCGCTAACTTCAGGGTCGCCGCCCCAATGTATAGGGTAGCGCTGGCTGCCAGCCCACGCGCTGCGTGCCCAAATAATATTTTCGCCGGTTACCTGTTTGGTAAGTTTAGCAAGTAATTTATTATAACGAAGCGGGTAAAGGTTATGTTCATAAAATCCCGTTCTGCCCGAGGCATATAAACCTTTATACGGGGCAGCCTCGCCAAAATCGCCTTTTATAGCCGCAATGCCCATTTGCAGCAATGGTGTTATTTTTTCAGTGTACCATTCTGTTGCCGCCTTGTTACTAAAATCAAGAATCGCATCTTCCGCATATAAATCTCCATTGGCATCTTTTACGCATAATTGCTTTTGAACTGCTTCTTTAAACACGGGGTTGCCCTGTGTATAATATGGCAGTTGCCATAGTGAAATATTAAAGCCTTGCACTTTTAATTCTTTCACCATTTTTTGCGGGTCAGGAAAATTTTGTGGTGAGAATTTATAATCGCAATTAATCCCGTGTTCAAACCAACCTGCATCAATATGTATTACATCGCAGGGTATTTTGTGAAATCTCAATCTCTCCGCAACCTCATTTACTTGTTGTTGAGAATTATATGTAAACCTGCTCATCCACAAACCAAAGCTCCACAACGGTGGTAAAGGGCTTCGGCCTGTAATCGCAGTATATTCAAACAATATTTCCTTTGGTGAGCCGATGAATAAAAACAAATCTAGGCCGTCCTCGCCACAGTAGATTACTTTACTGCCAGCGTATTCATTACCAAAATCCATTGTAATTGGGGCGGAGCTATGCACAAACATGCCGTAACCACGGCTGCTTATAAAAAAGGGTATCGGTTTGTACATTTCTTTTGTTGCAGTGCTTTGCGCATCGGTTGAGCACAATACAACTTTTTGCCCCCGTTTATTCAACGCCGTAAACGATTCCCCGCAACCAACAATCTTTTCATCATGGTGCATGGTAAATGATGCGGCAACACTTCTTGAATAATCGCTTACCCGTTTTGTAAAAAGAAAAGGTATCGTTTTGTGGTGCAGCGCTTCAAGCAACTCCATCCCTAATGTGCTGGTAAGGTGCTTGCCAGATGAATCGTGAAGTTCAATTCTAAAGGATGTTTTATGCAATGTTACCGAACCATGAGCACTGGTGTAGATAGCTTTTGTATCAGCATCTTCTGCACTCCACGCATTACTTTTCGGCGGCTCACCATCCAGCATTAATGATGGTTGTACTACCTGCTCAACGTTGGTAGTTTTAATACGCAGGCGAATAGTGCGTTGGCTTATGAAAGATATATTGAAACGGAGCTTTGGGTCAATCTCGTATTCTTTCCAAAAAATCTCTGCCTCTGCAAACTTTTTTAAATGCCTGCCCATTTTATTAAAACTCCAGTCTGTAACCCACCGGTGATAATTCCATTGTATAGTTCCATCGCCGGTAGCTGCATCAAAACCTATAACAGGCCCTGCCAGGTAATATTCGTTTTCCAGCTTATAAAAATCTTCACTAACATCAACAGGTGTATTTAATACATCAGTACGCCCCTGCATGCAGTTTTATTTAAGTTAACAAGTTAAATATTTTATTCAATTTCCCATACCGCAATACCATAGGCGGCCAAAATAGTTGAAAGGCTATTTTTGTGCACGGCAGGCTTGCCTCTGCTAAATAAAACTTTTACATCTTTAACAGTTTTATGCGCGCTTTGGGAAAGGTCAACACTTATATATTGATTATCTGCCGAAAGATTAACAACAATCACAACTGCCTTGTTGCCGCCATACCGAAGGAATGAAAAAGTATTGCTATTATCATTGGGTAATGTTTGATAAGCACCGTTATATAGTGCTTCATGCGACTGACGAATTTTTATGATCTCCCTGTAAAAATTCCATAGCGATTGCGGGTTATTCTCTTCTTCTTCCAGCGACACACCATCATTAGGGTGCAGATTCGTACTGTCCCACCAGCCACCGGTATTTTTATACCACAAGGCCATGCCCTTACCTGTATCTGACTTGTACCATTCAAATGCTTCTCGCATGGGTATATCATTGCCATCGCTGGTTCCAAATTTACCAAAGCCACCCGCGCCAAACATGCCGAGCTCCTGGCCATAATAAATGGAAGGAACACCACCCAGTAAAATATTCAGTGCAGCGCCAACTTCTTCTTTACCCTTGTCTTTATTTATTGCTGAGGCAAACCTCTTCATGTCATGGTTTTCAATAAACACAATTTGTTGTTTGCCTGCCGGTAACATGCCTAATGTAGTATCTGCAGCCGCTGCTAATTGTTTTTTATCAAACGATGCAATAGCCTGTTGCAAACGAAAACCAAACACCCTGTCAACATGCCCTTTATCAAAATAATCAAAACCAAAACTGCCCCAGTTGGCCTGCTCTGCAACAATAGTAAGTGCAGGATTTATTTGCTTAAGCTTCGCCAGTAAAGGTCCCCAAAACTTATCAAACAGGTTGGTAAGCCTTCCTTTAAAATCAAGATCATCCATCATATGGTCAAGGCGAAAGCCGTCAACACCATCATCAAACCTGCCGTCATTATTTGGGTCAACAAATTTTTTAAATAACTGATAGTTATATTCCTGTACTCCTGCGCTGTATAAATTTGCAGTAGTTATTTGTTTGTAAGTACTGTCATACCCCAATAGCCCATGCACACCAAACACAATACTCGAGGGCTTTTTATTGGCTGAATCATCCCACAAAATATAATCGCTGTATTTTGATTGTGGGTTACCATAAGCATCTTTCCACCAGGCATCATCTTCTGTAACATACTGCGTTTCCATGTCAAGGTACAGTTTCATGCCCCGGCGGTGTACTTCCTGCAGCAGGTTTACAAAATCCTGTATCGTGCCATAACGCGGGTCAATTTTATTATAATCAATCACAAAATAGTTATGGTAAAAAACGGATTGATATATTGGCAGCGTTAAGATAGATGTCACGCCCAGCTTTTGCAGGTAGTCAAGCTTCATGCGCAGGCCATTGAAGTCGCCATGCAGATCGCCATTGCTGTCAAAAAAACTGCGCTGGAAAACATGGTAGATAATTTCGCCCTTTGCCGGCCTGGCATTTTGCGCATGGGTGAAAGACGGTGTAACACCCGCTGATAAGATTAATAACAGGCAAGCAATTTTTACTGGCATATCATAAAATTAGTATTACAAACCTACAGATACACCCGCATTTATTTTTGCAATTCTTTATCAAACACAGTAGTATATTCGTTGTTGCATTGCGCAAGTTAACCCCGTTAAACAAAACACCCTTAACCACATGGAAGTATTTCTTGCACTTATAATAATAGCCGTTCCGGTTATTATAATCATAATCTTGATCACCATTAATAATAAGCTGGATAATAACAGGGCTGCTGTTGAAGAATTACGTGATGGGCTGGATGAATTGAGAAGGTTAATTTTGAAGCAAGCCGGCGATGCACCCGCCAGGCCCGTTGTTACTATAGAAGCGCCTGCTATAGAAAAAGCGCCTGTTATAATACCGCAGCCGCCAAAAGAACAACCTGTTATAGTGCACCCGCCGTTGCGCGAAGAAGTTATACATCCAAAGTTGGAGGACGAA
>JABDGS010000048.1 GCA_013285915.1 Bacteroidota bacterium | reverse complement strand
ACATTACGGTTACTATGACTTTACACACCGCCGAACTTTCAACAGTGGTTGTAACTTCACTGGGTATTAAAAGAGAAGCTAAGTCGTTAGGCTACAGTGTTGCTACTGTAACTTCAGACCAGCTTAATGTTTCAAAACCAATTAACGTTGCACAGGGCTTGATTGGCCAGGTATCCGGTGCACAAATAAGCATCATTAACAATGGTGTTGACCCCGGTATCCGCGTTCAGTTACGTGGTGAAAGGCACATTAACTTCGACAACCAGGCTTTGATGGTTGTGGATGGTATGGCTGTAAGAAGCGATTTTCTTGCTTCAATTAACCCTGAGGATATAGAAAGCATGTCTATATTAAAGGGCGCCAGCGCATCTGCCCTTTACGGTTCAGAAGCCACCAATGGTGTAATAGTTATTACTACCAAAAGGGGCAGCAAAAACGGCAAGCCAAGAATTACTGTTTCTCAAACAGTAACTGCAGAGAACGAAGCTTATTTCCCTGCACTGCAAACAACTTACTCAGGTTATGGTGGTGAAACAGGTCCATTTTTCCAGGGAACCCCTTATGCCTTTAACTCAACGGATCCTTACACCGGGTTTACAAATTACATTCCTTTTGAAAACCAGCAGTATGGTCCTGCTTACGACGGCAACCCGGCTTTAGGTATCCTCGGTTCTCCTAACGAGAATGGCGATATCCTGAAAGTGCCTTTTAAACCACAAGCACAAGATCCGCGCAGGCAGTTTTTTGTAACGGGTTATACTACGCAAACAGATGCATCTATTTCATCAGGCGATAACCTTAACTCAAACTTTGTTGGCCTTCAGTATGCAAATGTTAAGGGCACAATGCCGGGCGATATAGCCCAACGTGCTAACGTGCGTTTTGCGGGTAAAAGAACTTATGGTATTTTCTCAGTAGATTATACCATCAACTATTCACACAAGCTTACCAATACAGTGGGTGCCGACTTTACGGGCCAGGCGGTTTACTGGAACCTTTTGAACACTCCTGCTAACGTGCCCCTTAGCAGCCTGAAAGATTGGGCGAGCCCTAATTCATGGGGTAACGGCAGTAACTACTATAACGCATATTATGGTAACCCATACTGGGCTGTTGATAATTCACGCCTTATAACAAAAATTGATAACCTGCAGGGATCGCTTACCGCAGGTGTTAAAATTGCGCCATGGTTAACCGCAAACTATACTTTAGGTGCATTGTTTACCACAACTACATTTAAAGCTACCCTTAATAGTATACAGTTTAGCGCTTTCTCAAAACTTGACCCCTGGGGCGAAAGCAACTACCAAAAAGGTGGTAACAAGCCAGGTGCAGTTACTGACCAGAGCATATTCCAGAAACGCCTTGAACAAAACGTTTCATTAAACTTCCAGCATAAATTTGGTTCTTTTGACACGAGGTTAATTGTTGGTAACGATATATGGGACCGTTTTGCAAACACACAAACACAGGCTAACGGTAACTTGTTTATCCCCGGTTTGTACAATATAGCATACGGTTCAGGTATACCTGCTGTAGGACAGAATATTACAGAATCACGCCTGATAGGCGGCTATGCTGACCTTAGCGTTGATTACAAAGACTTCCTGTTCTTACACGCTAACTACCGCCGCGACTATTCATCATTGCTGGCACCAGGCAACAACAGCTACGATGTTTATGGTGCAGACGCTGCCTTCTCATTTACTGATGTAATTAAGTCGTTAAAAGAAAGCAGCTGGTTATCTTTCGGTAAATTGAGGGCTGCTTACAGTAAAACAGGCCAAATCACTTTAGGTTCTTATCAAACTGTAAATACCTTCGGTGTTTCAGGTGGTTTCCCTTATGGAAGCCTGCCTTCTTTATCACTGAACACGCAGTATAACAACCCTTCATTAGTTCCTGAAAAGACAGTTGAAACTGAGGTTGGTATCGAATTAGGTTTCATGAGGAACAAACTGAATTTCAGCGCTACATATTATAATGATGATAACTCAAACCAGCTATTCCCTGTTTCTATCACAAGCGCTACTGGTTATACAAGTGCAGAAGTAAACGCTGCTGAAACAAAATCTCAGGGTGTTGAGTTTGATGCAAAATGGAATAGGATAGTTAATACAAAAACCGGTTTCCGTTGGGATTTAAGTGCAAACTTCGCAATACAGGAAACTAAAGTAATAAGCTTATTAGGCGGCGTTCAAACCTTCCCTATAGCAAACTCAAACGAAGCTATTGTAGGCATGGTATTCCCTCAGATGTACGTACAGGATTTAAACCGTGACCCCGCAGGGCATGTAATAGTTGATGGAAACACAGGTTTGCCAAGCGTTAACCAATCACTAGTTGCCGCAGGTAATACTACACCCAAATATGTATTAGGCTTAACCAGCACAGTAAGCTATAAAGAACTTACTTTACAGGTTATAGCTGATTATAAAGGGGGTTATGTTTTCTATAACAATGCAGAGTTAAACCTTGACTTTACCGGTGCATCAGCACATACCGCAACAAATGGCCGTCAAAACTTCATCTATCCAAATTCAGTTATAGAAGACGCAAACGGTAAATTTACTACTAACACAAATGTGTATACGCAGGATGGTAACATCGGTTTCTGGGCATATTCTGCTTTCAGAAAAGCTGGTACATCTTATGTTGAAAGCGCTGCTGCATGGAAGGTTAGAACTATTAGCCTTACGTACGACTTTACGCACATGTTTAAACAATATAAATTTGTTCAGGGCGTTAAATTGTCAGTATTATGCAATAATGTGCTTATGTTCAGGCCACATGAAAATGACTTTACTGATCCTGAATTTAACGCAAGCAACTCAAACGGGTTTGGCTTAAATACCGTAAACCAGTTGCCGCCAACAAGACAGTTTACCGGCGTATTAACGCTTAACTTCTAAACTATCTTATTAAACAGACTATTAAAATTAAGCGCATGAAAAAGTTAATGTATATATCAATTTTAGTAATAGTTGCGGGTTTTGGCTGTAAAAAGGGTTTTTTAAGCGAGCTGCAAAATAACCCTAACGCGCCAACAACAAATGCTGCAACACCACCTTTAGTACTGCCCGGCACTATCAATAGCCTTGTAGGTATTACTAATGGTGTAGGCAATAATAATGGTTACCAAAGCCAGGCAGCATGGGTTGGGTATTGGAACTACTCGGGTGGTTACTCATTTAATCAAACAGTACAGGAATATGTAATGTCAAATGGGCAGCCACAGGTATGGGATGGTTATTTTAATGTACTTACAAACCTTAACGTAATTGTACAGCAGGCTGCAGCAAATTCAACGTACACGAATTATGGTGACATTGCCAAAATTCTTGAGGCTGTATGCTATAAGAACCTTGTTGATGCATATAATGATGTTCCTTACTCTACAGCATTAAAAGGCTCTGGTAATTTTTACCCAAGCTATGATAAAGGCTCAGATGTTTATGACAGTATTGTAGCCAAACTGGACGCTGCAATGGCCGACTTAAACACCAACCAATCAAATTCCGCTATTGCACAGCCAGGAAGCGATGATATTTTGTTCCAGGGTGATCTGAGCTTGTGGATACAATTTGCTAATACAGTTAAATTGAAATGTTTGGTTCAGCAATCAAACGTATCTGCAAAACAGGCTTACCTGGCATCTGAAGGAGCTAAAACCAATTCGTATGGATACCTTACTTCAGATGCATTGGTTCAGCCTGGTTACAATAGTGCACAGCAAAGTGGCTTTTATGCCAATTTTGGGGTGTCAACTTCAGGCGGTTTAAATGGCACTTTCAATTATATTCGTACCGGCGGTACTATAATTCAGTTCTATAAAAACACTAATGACCCGCGTCTTGGTTATTTCGCCGGTGCAAAGGGTTTGGATCCGACAGAGGATGCCTATTATACGCCTTCTACAAGCCAGGATGATTATGCTGGTGACGTACTGGGAATACAATCAACTTCCCTGACCCATGGTTCAGGCATTGGACCTGGCTTGATTCAAAACAAATCGGGCAACCAGGCTGCGCCGATTATGCTGGCTGCTGAAAGCTATTTTGTGCAGGCTGAAGCCGAACTTTATGGCTACATTCCAGGTGGTGCCGGTGCCGCGCATACCGCTTATAATAATGGTATTCTGGCATCAATGAACTACCTTGGTTTGCCTGATGCGGCATCTGCCGCAGCTACTTTTGAAGCACAGGATATAACAAATGTTGCATGGCCCACGTCAAAAGATGCCCAATTGCAAACAATTATTACTCAAAAATGGGCTGCATTAAACGGGATAAGTAATGCAGAAGCGTGGAATGACTGGAGAAGAACCGGTTTTCCAAATGTGCCAGGCACTGTATCACCAACCACAACAGAGCACCACATGCCTTACCGTTATTACTATCCTCTTGAAGAGCCTACTGATAACGAGGCTGCATGGCTTGCTGCCGGTGGCGACAAGGTGAATCCGTTCACCGATAAAATTTTCTGGCAGTAAAATTTTGAGTATGTTTAATTGATTACCAAGAGGAAAAAAAAATATTATGAAAAAAATGAAAATAAATAAAGTTTTAGCGGGCGTTGGAGTGATGCTTTTAATGGGGTCGTTTAGTTCTTGCTTAAAAAATGGTAAATACTATACTGACTTTTCTTCTGTGTCAGCTTCAGTGGACCTTCCGCTAGCCGCTACAAATAACAATAACCCGGTGCCTTTTGCTTACGATGCTACAGCTGCAAGCCCAAGCATACCGGTAGTAGTTAACCTCGCTTCTCCGGCACCGCTGGGTTCATCAACTACGGCTACATTAGCAGTTGATGCCACCTGGTTGAGTGACTACAATACTGCAAACGGTACTTCTTATGTATTAATGCCTGCAGATGCATATACTGTTAGCAGCTGGGATGTAACAATACCTGCCGGTAAAAGAGTGGACAGCATGGTTGTGCATTTTGATTTTAACAAGCTCGATCTTACTCAAAGTTATGTTTTGCCGGTTACCATTTCACAGGCATCACAGCCTATTGAACAATGGAACCACCTTATGCTTAACATACAGGTTAAAAACCAGTTTGATGCAGATTATACCTGCACAGGCTTTGTATTTCACCCGTCAGCACCAAGGGCAGACAATGCTACCTACCATATATCTACAGCCGGGCCTTATACTTGTACCGTGCCATTCGGCGATTTAGGTGGTGGTGGTTATTTGTTTAATACAACAGTTGCTGGTACGTCAGGCACAGTAGCCTTAACAAGCTATGCTGTTGCAGGTGGTTCTGCCGCCCCGGCTTCGTCAGGTTTTATGACTGCTGATAACCCAGGTAATATTGATTATTCTGCCGCCTTGCCACAGGTTGCAGGCCAGTCTCCATGGTTGTCATCAACCTATAATAACACTTACAACTACAGCACTAAAACTTTTTGGGTGCATGTAGGATATGTTGGTGGTGGGGCAGCCGGTACACCTCAAACAGCGTATTCGCGCCAGTTCTATCTTAAATTTGTGCAGAAATAGTATTCTGCAATAAGTTATACAAAAAGCTGCCGTTTGCAAACGGCAGCTTTTTTATTTTGGTGTAAAGCAGTAGATATTATCTTCGGTATTGTAATAAAAGAATGATGAAATACATTTCGTTGATATGCGTTTGCATGGTATTGTTGTTTACGTGCGGCAGGAGCGATAGTGATGGCGGTACCGCCACTGTTTTAAAGGTTAGGGTGCAGGCTGCATATCACAAAAAAATCGTATTGCAAAAACATGGGTTTAATGGTGAGCAGACCATAGACTTGGATTCAGGGATCGTGCAAACTGGCCTGGATACGTTTATATTTAATATACCTGCTGGAGAAGAGCGGATGTACACACTTAATGTTGATGATGGTTATGCAACTGTGCCCTACATAAATGATAGCAAGGGTGCTGAACTGTATTATAATTATTCCACGCACAAATACAGTTATAAAAATTCACCCGCCAGCGATATATTAAAATTTTTTTTAGACTCGCAACTTGCATTGGGAAGAAAGGCTAACGTTTTAAAATTTAAAATTGATAGTATGCAACGCGTGCAACCATCATCGCCGGATTTAAAAGATTCGCTTAAAAAGTTCTACGCGATGGAGGCTGATTTTTTTGCACGCTATAAAAACTTTGATGACACTGTGCATAGCCCTGCTGCGTTTATGGCCGTGTATGATGCTATAATTTTTGATAACAACCGGGAAACGACAAAGAAATTTATAACAAATGCCTCTAACCGCTTTCCAAATAATTCAGTAGTGCAGGCATTGGTTAAAAGCACGCTGGATTATCTGAAAGGTTTTGAAGGGCAGTATAACCCTGGTGATACTTTACCCGAGCTGGTATTGCCAGATAGCTATGGGCTTAAGTTTTCAACTTACTCAGTGAGAGATAAGTTTGTATTTATAAATATATGGTCAACGCTGTGCGATAATTGCGGTGTTTATAACGAGCAAATTAAAAAATTGAAGCAATTACTGCCTGCAGCTAAATTTGAGGTGATAAATATCGCTGTGGATAACGAAAAGCAGGCATGGCTTAATATAATAGGCAGGAATAACTACAACTGGCCGCAATTGATTGACGCTGATATGTGGCAGGGAGCGGCGTTTAAAACTTTAAAATTCGACAGCATACCATCCAACTTTTTAGTGGCACCGGGCGGCAGGCTTATTAAAAAAAATATACCCGCAGATTCAGTTGTGTTAATTGCAAGCCGCCTGGTTAAGTAGATATTGAAAAATGGGCTGTTTGCTATGTTTCATCGGATGAAGGGCGTTAAATTAGTGAAAAATAATATAGAAGCATCTGCAATGGCATGCATTAAGCTGGATAATAAGGCAAAATTGACGTAGTTTTATAGTTGGAGAAAATGAGAATATATAAGTTAAAACCAGTTGCATATATATACGTCATTTTTGTCACACCCTCTATAAGCACCTGTACCTGAAATAAGAAAATTTGCAAGGTGAAGAGAACTATTTGGTTTGTTATGTGCGTGATGAGCTTTGCCCGGCTGGCTGCTCAGCAAGCCGCCGCGCCCAATAACCAAAAGGCAGGTGAGCTTAGTTATCAACTAATAGGCACCCCCAACGACGATGGTTCAACCACCGTATTTTATCGTTTTGTTTTAAAAATGGTTGTAGGGTGCGACCAGGGGGCGCCGGGCGTGCTTCCCCTTATTATTCACGACCTTACTTATAGCACAACAAAGAGTTATGGCTGGACGTATGATTCGGCGTCAAACCGCGTAGATGTTACCGACCCATGTGTGGTCTTTACCTATGCGCCCTGTTTCAGGATATATTATTTTCACACAGATGCACCGGCGGAATTTAACCATGGTGGCTATGGCGTTTTTCAAGCTGACTGCTGCCGCGACGGGTATGTAAACCTGGCAACAAGTGTTAATGCATCGCCTTATGAAGGCGCCAAGCTTGGAATGGGCTGGAGTGTGCTTGACCCTGTAAGGCCAAGTGGCAGTTATGTTTATAATGGCATTGCATATTATTTTGTAATCCCATCCCGGTTTACTTTTAACGAAAACAGCAGCCCGGTATTTAACAGCGCAAGCGATACGGTTTTATATGTATGCACTAATACCCCCTTCACTCATACTTTTTCTGCAACCGACCCTGATGGAGATTCGCTTGCATATACATTTGCCCCCTCAAAAATACTTGCTACAGATAATGGTAACGGATCGATAAATATACATACGGCAGGGCCGCCGAATGCCACATATCATGGGCCGCTTTATACTGCTACCCAGCCGCTGGGTGAAGGCGTTACAATAGATTCTCAAACCGGGAAGGTTAGCGGCAGCTTGCATGATACAGGCAGCTATATGCTTACAGTAGGCGTTTTTGAATACAGGAATGGAAAGCTTATATCTACACTGCCCCATACACGCGATGTTGTTGTAAAGGCTTTTGATTGTTCAAAAATCCCTGCACCCCAGGCCATTGTTCCCCCATTATTAAATAATTGCAATGCAAAAACCGTAACACTTAACAATAACAGCACACCCTACCACCCCGAGCTATATTGGGACAACACAAAATATTTGTGGGATTTAGGTGATGGCGATACATCTCACCAGCGCTACCCTACACATACCTATGATACCGGAACATATAATTTAAGGCTGATAACCATGCCCGGTTACCGCTGTGCTGACACTGCATACAGCAAACTGCTGGTGTATCCCTCTCTGCACCCGTCTTTTATAATAAATGGTGATGGCTGCACGGGCCAACCCGTAAAGTTTACAAATACATCATCTACCGATATAGGAAGTATCAGCGGCCTTACCTGGAAGTTTCTTAACCTCAAGGACAGCACCTATTTTACATCAACCTTAAGCAACCCCAGCTATAACTTTAAAGTACCCAACCAAACCTATGCGGCTATTTTAAATGTAAACAACACAAAAGGCTGTGCCGGAAAAGATACCCAATACGTAAACGTGCGGCAGTCACCATTGCCGTTGCAAACACACGATACTGTTATAACAACAGGTGCATCTTATAAGTTATTTGCAAATTCAGGATACGACACCACGGGAAGCTCATACAACTGGAGCCCACCGGCAGGATTAGACAACCCTTTTGCAGCCAGCCCGGTAGCCACCGGCACGCAGGATATAACGTACACGGTACATATAAATAATTCATTCGGGTGCAGCTTAACAGACACAGTACATATAAAATATTACACAGGCCCGCAGATATATCTTCCTGACGCGTTCACACCAAATGGGGATGGTAAGAACGATGTATTCAGGCCCTTCCCGGTTGGTATACAAAAATTAGAATTCTTCCGGGTGTTTGACAGGTGGGGTAATACAGTTTACCAAACCCAAACCTACCTTGCCGGCTGGGATGGGTATGTAAACGGCAGGCTTGCACCCGCCGGCACTTATATATATGAGGCGAGAGGAAAAGACCTTAATAATAAAACAGTATTGAAAAAGGGCTACGTGTTACTTATAAGATAATTAAGGGCGAATACAGGTAATTTTACTACGTGAGAAAAATTATTTGCGTTATAGCGATGATAAACTGTTTTGCAGCGAAAGCACAAAACAGCCTGCCACCCGAAGAAAGACCGGGGGAAGTGAGCTATCAGATAATACCAGGTGCCGCTGATGCGGGGGAGCCGGATTATTATCATTTCACATTTAAAATGGTGATTGACTGTGATTATCCGGCCCCTAAATTGCTTCCTTTTTTCATTAATGATTTTGATAATTCTGCTAACTCGCAAAGCTATGTATGGGCTTACGATTCTGCCTCTAACCAAGTTAATGTTGCAGACCCATGTATAGCTTTTTCATACCCACCCTGTTACAGGATATATTATTTCCATTGTGATGTTGTTCTTCCATATAATAACGGAGGGTATTCTTTATTTTTCCCAGATTGCTGCAGGGATAATTATCAAAACATACGGATTGATAATTTTAATAAATCTAGCGTTGACGGGCAGGCTCTCGGTACGTCATGGTCCGGTACAGATGGCACGCGCCCTTCAGTTGGGTACGACTATAATGGCATATTATACATCATAAATCTCCCATCGCGTAAAATCTGGCGTTACAACGGCAGCCCTGTATTTAATAATAGCAGCGATACTATTTTAAATGTCTGTAAGAACGACACTTTTTCGCATACGTTTGGTGCGGTTGACCCTGACGGCGATTCATTGGTATATAGTTTTTCACCTGCCAAAACTTTTTTTGTTAAGCCAACTGGAGTAAACGTGGTATCTATACAAACCAGCGGCAGCACTCTTAGTTTAATTTACAAAGGCCCCGAATATACTGAAGGTGCTCCGTTAGGCGATGGTGTTTCAATTGACCCTGCGACCGGTTATATGCACGGCAGGCTGCATGATACAGGCAGCTATCTTGTAACAGTTGGGGTGGATGAATACCGTGCCGGAGAAAAGGTTACCAGCACCCCGCATACCAGGGATGTAGTGATAAAGGTTTTTGACTGCTCAACCTTGCCTATACCACAAGCCATATTGCCGCCCCTTGTAAACAGTTGCTTATCAAACGTAGTTATTTTGCCCGACAGCAGTATACCTTACCACCCGGAGCTTACGTGGGATAACAACAAATATTTGTGGAAACTGGGTGATGGTGCAACATCAAACCAAAGATACCCCTTTCATACTTACGATACCGGAACTTATAATGTACAACTAATAACCATGCCTGGCTATCGCTGCGCGGACACAGCCAATATGAAGCTGATTGTTTACCCGGCCTTAAAACCCGCATTTTTTATAAATGGGGCTGCCTGCACGGGGCTGCCTATAAAATTTACCAATACCACTACCACGGATATAGGGAGTATTAACAATTTAAAATGGACGTTTACCAATTTAAAAGACAGTACAAGCTTTACATCAACATTAAGCTCACCGGTTTATACGTTTAAGGTACCTGATCAAAGCTATTCAGCAATTTTAGATGTAACAACAAACAAAGGATGCGAGGGTAAGGACACCCAGTATTTAAACATACGCCTGGCCCCATTGCCACTGCCTGTGCATGATACAGTAATTACGTCCGGTTACCCATATACTATACAGGCAAACGCCGGGTACGACACTACCGGGGGCACCTATTCGTGGAGCCCGTCAACGGGGCTTGATAACCCTTTTGCATCCAACCCTGTTGCAACAGGAACACAGGATATAACATACCGCGTTCAGGAAACAAATGCTAATGGCTGCAGTTTAACTGATACCATTCATTTAACCTATTACAAAGGCCCGGATATATACCTGCCTGATGCGTTTACACCAAATGGAGATGGGAAAAATGACGTATTCAAACCGTTTCCTGTGGGGATATTGAAGCTGGAATACTTTAGGGTGTATAACCGATGGGGCAATATAGTTTATCAAACCCAAACATACCTTGCAGGCTGGAACGGCAACATCAATGGCAGGCAGGCGCCAACCGGCACTTATATTTATGAGGCACGGGGTAAAGACTACAACAACAAGACGGTTTTTAAGAAAGGCCATGTGCTTCTTTTGAGATAGTTTTTTAGGGTTACATAAGCGATTAATTTAATTTTGCCGGCACGGCAACCAAATCTTTATGATAACTTTTTGATAAAAACAGCCAAAGAGTGGCCGTTTTCAGTTTTATTTGCGGTATTATTTTTTACCGGCAGTATGAAGAAAAATTTAATTGTTGTATTGGCAGGCGCATTTTTGTTTGCGGGCTGTTTTAAAGACGTTGTGCATAACGATGCCGATACTACGGCTTATTTTGCAATAGCTAATGGCGGCACTGCAAGCCTTGCCAGTGCACCGCTTGATCTTACAATTCCTGACAGCACTATTTTGTATGTTAACCCAGGTATATACTCGCCCATTACATTAACTACCGATGTTAGTGTAAAAATTGCAATTAATGATGCAGCGAGGGTGGCGTATAACCAGCAAAATGGCACAAATTACGAGCTGCTGCCTGATTCTTTATTCCTGCTTGCAGATTCATCAGGGTTAGTTACAGCCGGGGCAAGGTCAGTAAACATACCGCTTACTATTTATACCGGCAAAGCAAACCTTACCAAAAGCTATATGTTGCCCATAAGCCTTACAGATGCGCAGGGCCACCCAATAAGCACTGATCTGTCAACTATTTATTATAACCAGCTTGGTTCGCCTATTGCAGGCAGGTACGCCATTACCGGTGTTAGAACCGATTATGTTGGGGCAATGGCAAGCGGTGTAATATCTGACACAGTTGACCTGTCCGCTTTGCCGGTGCAGGTTACCACAACAGTGTCTGACAGTGTTGTAGCAGTTGGCTATTCTGACCTGGGCATAGTTGGCTGGCAATATATTGTTACCTTTAACGCAGTAACTAAAACAGTAAGCATAGCACCAAACGCTATTATGATAAACAACGAAACCGGGTTTATGAACGACTCTTTTAAAATAGATATACAGGACTATAACCCGGTAACAAGGGTGATGCATTTTAAAACGGAATACAACGATGCATCAGGCAATGCCCGCGTTGTTGATGAATATCTTACGCCACAGTAACCGACCGTATAACAACGGCCAAACAAAAAAACATGGCAGAACAACAGCCAAATACCCAGTTAAATATAGAAATAAGTGAAGAAGTAGCTGAAGGCAGCTATGCCAACCTGGCTATTATTACGCATAGCCATGCTGAGTTTGTGATAGATTTTGTAAACGTTATGCCGGGTACCCCTAAAAGCAAGGTAAAGAGCCGTATTATTTTTACGCCGATGCATGCAAAACGCTTTATGCGTGCACTGGAAGATAATGTGCAGCGCTATGAAGCAAGTAACGGTAAAATACAGGATCTTGAGCAGGTTGAGATACCTTTAAACTTTGGTGGCCCAACCGCACAGGCCTGATAAACGTGTTTAGCCCCGCGCCAGCAATGCATCAACGGCCATAACAGCTTTTTTTAAACGTTCATCGTAACTCCCGCTTATTTCAACAAAAGGGGTTGACTGGTTTAAGAGCAGGTTTTTGTATATTCCGTATAACTCAATGCGAGAGGCTTCATCAGGATATTCACGCAGTACATCAGGCACCCAGGGCAGATCTGTACTGCAAAGCAGGTATAGATCATATTTGCGCTCCTGTATTTGTTGAAGAATATATAGGTGGCATTTGTGGTATACATATTCACACCATACCTTCATTACATACATATCGGTATCAATAAGAATTGCAGATTGCAGATTGCAGATTGCAGATTTTGCCGGAGAACTATTATCCTCCCTTTTGACTTTTGACTTTTGACTTTTGACTTTTATTGACAAATATTGTTCCTCCAACGCCACCTGCCCTTCAGCGATTGTCAACAGGTCGTCGTAATTATAATTAACGCCATGGGCCAATAAGTATTCACGTGCATATTCAGGACACCAAATAGTATTATAATGCGCGGCAAGCAATTCGCATAAAGTGCTTTTGCCCGTTGATTCGGGGCCTATAACTACAATTTTTTTTACTTCATTCATGAGTAAAGGCAACGGCTTTTTGTGATGCACCTTTTTTCATCCACGAAACCAGCCCTGCAAATGCGAGTATTAATAATACCACGTACTGAAAGCTTGTAAATACGTAATGCTTAACAAAATACAAGGGTATTGATGCGGTGTTGGTAACGATCCACCAGTACCAGCTTTCAATTTTTTTCTTTGCCAGAAGCCACATACCTGTATAAGCAGATGCACTGGCAAAAGCATCTGCCCAGGGTATGGTGTTTGAATAAAATGCCTGCTTTAAAAAAACAAGCGCACCGTAAATAGCAACGTAAAACACTGCAAAAAACAAAAGCTGCTGTACCAATTCTTTTTTGCTGCTGTAGGTTATGCTTAGCACAGCAACTTTATTTGAATCTTTTTTTGCCCACAGTACCCATCCATAAATGCTCATTACAGTATAATAAAAATTTACGCTGGCCTCACCAAACAGGCTGCCCTTTATACTTATATAAACATAAATAACAGTATTTACCAGGCCAATGGGATAAACCCAAATATTTGCCTTTCGCTGAAATAATACACTGATGATGCCGGCAAATACACCTATATATTCCAGCAGCGATGTATCATGCAGGCCGGTTAAAAATTCATTCCATATTTGAGGTAAACTCATTGGGCGAAGATATATTTAAGCATAAAAAAATCCCGCCTTTTGGCGGGACTGCTATAAAAAGTTATTTCTTTTACTCTGCTTCAGCAACTACTTCTTTTACCTCGGGTATCATGCGTTTCATCATGCCTTCAATACCAGCCTTCAAAGTTATCATTGATGATGGGCAACCACTGCAACTGCCCTGCAGCATGAGATTTACCACGCCGTCATCGTAGCTTTTAAACTGTATCGCGCCGCCATCCATTTCAACAGCAGGCTTTACATAATTTTCAAGCAGTTCCTTGATTCTTTTTACCACATCGTCGTCATCAGCCGCAACTGTATTGCTTGCTTCCTGTTTTACCTTAACCACCTCATCTTCATTTACCACAGGGCCACCTGCTTCAAGATAATCTTTCAAAAACTGCTTAATAGTAGGTATAACATCCTGCCAATCGGCAGTGTCGCCGGTTTTGGTAAGCGTAACAAAATTGCTGGCTATAAATACGCTTTTTATGAATGGGAAACTGAATAATTCCTTAGCAAGCGGCGATGGCCCGGCAAAACTTTCATCCGGAAAATCGATGCTTTTGCCCGGGTACAATAGCTTGTTTGCAACAAACTTCATTGTTTCCGGGTTGGGTGTCATTTCGGTATAAATACTTATTATTGTATTGCCCGTTTTAATCATATACTATAATTTGCAACTGCAAAAATAGCAAAAATCACCCCATGCTGGTATTAAAATGCACCGGTTAAAATAGCTTTAACGTCGTTTTTTCGTTTATCGAAACTCCAAACGCATTCCTACAGTGGCGGTTATGTAAAACATATTGCTGCCGGTTTCTGACAGTTCAGGCTTATTACTAACAGCAATTAGATTTTGGGGCATAACATAAGCGGGCGTCAGCGCTGCATAAAACTTGTCTATTACAAACACTACCGGAACGGAAAACTCATAATCCAGTATATTAAACTGGTTTACGTTTTGAGTGGTAGTTTGGGTTGTGCCCGGCAGGCCCCCTAAAATGCCGCCAGTTTTTTTAGAATATGTTTGTACAAACTTTTGCGAGCCTGCATTAATTGCGGCGGTAGGGTCAATTGCAATTGCCGACTTTTTAATGCCGGTAAGTTTGAAGATAAAAAGATGGTCTAAAGTGCCCGTTACACCAATATCTGTTTGATCACTAAAACGCAACTCGGCGCCGCCCGTTACATTTACGTATTTGTTTTTCCAGGTAGCATTTACAGCTGCCTGCTCTTTTACAGCCGACTGCACTATATCTGCAGTATTTGTGTACAGAAATTGCGAATAAGCTATATTACCTGAAAAATGCTTACTCTCCGGAAACTTGTAGCCCGCCTCAATGCTGGTACCTGCATAAGCTAAAGGCTGCAAACTATTTTGTGTAAAAATAAATGTGCCAGTGGCATACAGGCCGGTTTTTGAATCGAAGCTGATAACGGGAAAAACGCCACTGCTTTTTAAACTATCAACACGGCCTAAATAATTAAGGCGGCTTACATAGTTTACACTGGCATTAAAAACATTTTTTCTTGTGCTTACCGTGCTGTCATTTTTTGTACTGTCTATGGTAGGAGCATTTTGCGATCTTGCAGCCACGCAGCTGCCTGCTATAATAAACAGCAGCAACATTTTTATTAATGGTTTCATAAGTTGGACGTTGGTGTTTTCGTCAAAAGCGGAAAATGGGTTTGATATTTAAGGGGATTAGGGTTGCGTGTTTGATAAAATACTTTTTAATTTAATGATGATCTGCCTTTTGCGGTTGCAGAGGCTTTTGCATTTGCTTTTGCAGAAACTTTTGTTGAAGAAGCTTGCTTTACATCAGCATGGGTGGCATTGGCAGTATAAGTTTTTGCCTGGGCAGCCTGGCCTTTAGCCTGCGATGCTGCATTACCAGCCTGCTGTTTTGCGTCACCTGTAACTTGGCCACTTGTTTTTACATAGCCGTTTGCAGAAGCCTGCGCATTGTTTTGAGCAGAAACATTTGCCGCATTTTTTTGTACAGATCCATTGCCGTTTGCGTTATCACTTCCTGTGGCTGTTGCACCTGCAGAAGTATTGCTCACAGCGCTTTTGGCATCCTTAACTGTGTTTTTGGCATCGGTTTT
Source organism: Bacteroidota bacterium (assembly GCA_013285915.1). GTDB lineage: Bacteria > Bacteroidota > Bacteroidia > Chitinophagales > Chitinophagaceae > JABDFW01. The sequence continues at coordinate 14,526 of JABDGS010000048.1, read as the reverse complement.
TGCGTCTTGCTTAGTTTCATCAGCCTGCTTTTTTACTTCACCGGCAGCCGATGTGGTTGTTTGTTGTGCAGCGCCAGTTGAAGTAGCAGATGTACCTGCCTGCAAACCTGTATTTGCACTAACATTTACTGCGCCCGTTTGTGCAGCATTAGCAGCCGAAGACGTGGTTGTGTTAACGGCAGTACCCGCATTTGTGGCGGCATTGCCTGCAGCAGCATTTGCAGCTGTATTAGTTGACGAATTTACCGCGGCATTTGCTGCACCTGTAGTATTTGCGGCGGCAGAGGTGGCCGCATTGGTTGATGCATTTGCGGCTGCACTGGCAGCACCTGATGTTTGATTTACCGTAGCGGCAGTTGTTGATGAAACCTTAGCTGCGGCATTGCCTGCTGAGCCTGCAGCCTTTGTAGCGGCCGCGGCAGCTTTTGCGGCAGCCTTTGTTGTATTTGCAACATTAACGTGCACCTGGCTAATTGCTAAATTGGTAATAAACAAACTTGCAGCAGCAACAACAAAACTCTTAAGATGTTTTTTCATGGTAACTGATTTTTAATTGGTTAAAACAATTATTCTATGCCAAAAAACATAAAGCGTGCCAATCGCTCACAGCAGTGCACAGGTTTAACATATCTAATTGGTTTTCAGTTTCACGCTATGCACAGGTGCATATTAGTTTTAAAGCCTCTTTAACAAAATGCCCCGAACATTTAGCGGTAAATTAAATTTCAGCAGGCACGGCTTTAACTGAAAGCGCCACCAGGCTAATGAACGTTAACTTACCTTTTAAAAAAAAGTTGTACACTTAATTTAAACATCTGTAATTTTACGCCCTCAAACAATTATTGGTTCACCATTTTATACTGAACTGAAGTTGAAACAGAACACAACACATATTAATTATAACGCTTACCACCCTTCACTGGTGGGTGTTGTTTCTTTGTGTAACCCAACCTGCTTCCGACCGGTGCGACGACCTCGTATCTGATATTCCTTTTTTTAAAAGTGCACAACTTTGGCAAGGACTTATCATGATAAGTTCTGGCTTGATTTTTAGTCTTCGTTTAATTGCAGATTTTTTCAAACAAACAAAGTGGAACAAAACAATAATATAATTATACGTGTAGCCAATAGTGGCGATGTACATTATGCCGAAACCATTACGGCTGAAATGGAAACATCGGCCAAAGCACGTGGTACAGGTATTGTCAAACGCAGTGCTGCTTATATTGCGCAGAAGATGGATGAGGGCAAGGCGGTTATAGCCCATTTAGCGGATGGTACCTGGGTTGGCTTTTGCTATATTGAAACATGGAGCCATGGCGAATACGTTGCAAACAGCGGCCTGATAGTAGGTCCCGATTTTCGTAAAAGTGGCGTGGCCAAGGGTATTAAGAAAAGAATATTTGAACTGTCGAGAGAAAAATACCCCGACTCAAAAATATTTGGCTTAACTACCGGGCTTGCTGTTATGAAAATAAACAGCGAGCTTGGTTATGAGCCTGTAACTTACAGCGAACTTACCCAGGATGAAGCTTTTTGGGCAGGGTGTAAAAGCTGTGTGAATTATGATATTTTAATGAGCAAGGAGAGAAAGAACTGCATGTGTACGGCGATGCTGTATGACCCTAAAGATCATTATCAGCCCGAAGAAACAAAAGATCATTTTGAAAAGAACAGTAAGCTATACGAACGATTGCTGCGATGGAAACAAAGACTGTTTAAGGATAAAAACCCCGACAGTGAAAAGAGCGCAGGGGGCTCGTCAAGGGCGAAATCTTTGCTGCACCATTTTTTTAATTTTTAGCAATATTTTTTTGATGTTCTGAATTTGTAATTTTGGTTAAAACAAAACCTATGGCAGCGCTAAATAATGCCCAGCTTGAAATAATTAAAATGTTCCACAAAGACCAGACAGCTGAAGAGCTTTTGGAGCTAAAGCAAGTATTATCAGAATATCTCGCAAATAGGCTTGTGAAAGCAATTCAAACGGAATCTGCAGGGAAAGGCTACACAAGAGAAGTTGCAGACAGTTGGAAAAATGAACATTACAGAACTCCATATAAATGAGAGTAGTTATTGACAGCAATATTTTTGTGATGTGCATGAACAACTCGTCTTCATATCATGTAATTTTCAAAAAACTGGTGCAGGGTAACTATATGTTGTGTGTAACTACCGAGATAATATTTGAATACACTGAAGTTTTTCAAAGAAAATTTAACTCTGTTAAGGCTGAAATGCTTACAGATTTTCTTAATGAATCTCCCTATGTGAAAAATACGGATGTATTTTTTAAATGGGATCTTATAGAGGAAGATAATGATGATAATAAGTACGTTGACTGTTACATTGCATCGTATGCTGACTTTTTAGTTACCAACGACAAGCACTTTAAAATACTTACGGAAGGAGTATACCCGAAGGTTAATTGCGTAAATATTGACGATTTTCTTAATATATTAGACAGGTAAAAAATGCAGCAAACGGTTAAGCAGCTATTAGCGCTTGTAGAAGAATATACCGATAAATTCAGCAAAATACCGGATACTGAATTTGCACAAAAACCCGCATCTGGCAAATGGAGTAAAAAGGAAATAACCGGGCATTTAGTTGATTCGGCACAAAACAACATACAGCGTTTTGTAAGGGCGCAGTACATAAACAGGCCCCATATTGTTTACCACCAGGACGAATGGGTGGCCGAACAAAATTACCAGCACTATAACACACATGATCTAATTGAACTTTGGGCCTTATTGAACAAACATATTTGTGTTATACTGGCAAATATGCCCCAGGAAGCTTACGGCCTTGAAGTAAACGTTGGCAAAGAGCAGGAAAAGCTGGTAACGCTGCAATTTCTTGCAGAAGATTACATAGTACATCATCTTCATCACATCAATCAAATATTTTCAAACTATCATGAGTGAAACTGCAAACGGCAAAAAGAGGGTTGTGCTGGGCTTTAGCGGAGGCCTTGATACTACTTACTGCGTAAAATATTTAACTGAAGATAAAGGTTACGAAGTACACAGCATAATTGTAAATACGGGCGGGTTTAGTGAAGATGAGTTGCAGAAAATTGAGCAGCATGCGTATAAACTAGGCGTTAAAACCCATACTACTGCCGACGCTGTTGAGGGTTACTATGACCGCATTATAAAATACCTTGTTTTTGGCAACGTGCTAAAAAACAATACCTATCCTTTAAGCGTAAGTGCAGAAAGGCTGGTACAGGCGCTGCATATTGCAGACCATGTAAAAGCTTTAAATGCTGATGCCGTGGCACATGGCAGCACCGGCGCCGGCAACGACCAGGTAAGGTTTGATATGGTTTTTCATATTATGATACCCGGTGTGGAAATTATAACACCCATACGCGACCTGAAACTGAGCCGCGAACAGGAGATTGCCTATCTTAAGGAAAAGGGCGTTGAAATGAATTTTGAAAAGGCTGCCTATTCAATAAACAAAGGCTTATGGGGTACCAGCGTTGGCGGCAGGGAAACACTGTCATCAAAAGGTTTGTTGCCCGAAGAAGCATGGCCAACACAGGTTACCGCAGAGGGCAGCCGTGAAGTAAAGCTGAGCTTTGAAAAGGGCGAACTGATTAGCGTTGACGGTAACACTTTTGAGCATCCTGCAAAAGCAATACAATATTTGCAAAGCATTGCCGGACCTTATGGTATAGGCAGGGATATACATGTTGGCGATACTATTATAGGCATTAAAGGCCGCGTTGGTTTTGAAGCAGCCGCGCCCATGGTAATTTTAAAAGCACACCACGCCCTGGAAAAGCATGTGCTAACCAAATGGCAACTAAGCTGGAAAGACACGATTGCCAATTTTTATGGTAACTGGCTGCATGAAGGGCAGATACTTGACCCGGTGATGCGTGATATAGAGGCATTTTTACAGAGCAGCCAACAAAGTGTTAGCGGCGATGTATATGTAGGTTTGCAACCTTATCGCTTCCAGGTTGCGGGTATTGAAAGCAAGTATGACCTTATGAGCAGCAAGTTTGGAAAATATGGTGAGATGAACAGCGGATGGTCGGGTGAAGATGTAAGAGGTTTTAGCAAAATATTCGGCAACCAAACATCAATGTACTACCAGGTTAAGAATGAGGCGGAAGGTAATAGCTAAAATAATACGCACGCATAGTGCTTTTAAGTTATTAGTATTTTTGGTAAATAATTTTTGAAGCATGAAAACAAATATCTTAGAAAAGGTGAATCAATTATCCCCTGAAAAACAACGGGAGGTTGAAGATTTTGTTGATTATTTGATTCAGAAATACAATGCCCCTGAAGAAGAGGCGATTTCTATTTCGGAAAAGCGAAAGAGGAATATGGGTTGGGCAAAAGATAAAATATGGATAGCAGAGGACTTTAATAACACACCTGAAGATTTCAAAGAGTATATATGATGAAAAAATACTTAGCTGATACGCAGGTTTTACTTTGGATGTCTCAACAACCAGATAATCTCTCCATTTCGGCAAAAAATATTATAGAAAGTGAGAGCGAAATTTTTTTGAGCTATGTTTCGATTTGGGAAATTGCCATTAAAATAAAAATTCAAAAATTAAATATTGAAGGTGACCTCGATAGTTTTATAAATTCTTCACTCGAAAAATATGATTTTAAATTACTTCCGATATCCTTAGATCATATTTATTATACGCGGCATTTGCCATTAAATCATCGGGACCCTTTTGACAGATTGATAATAGCGCAGTCCTTCTCAGAAAATATGCCTGTAATTAGCGCAGATGAAGCATTTGATGCATATAATGTTAATAGGATATGGAAATAATCAGGAATATAGATAAGGTTAAAATTTAATGAAAACACTTTCAAAATATAGCCCGCTTTCCCATTACAAATGGGGTGAAAATTGCGATGGGTGGGTATTGGTTGATACACCCGGGCTGTCTGTTAAGCAGGAACACATGCCAGCCAATACTGCGGAAATATTACATTATCATAAACAATCGCAGCAGTTCTTTTTTATTTTATCTGGAACTGCAACCTTTGAAGTAGATGGGGAAGTGTATAAGGTTGAGGCAGGGCAGGGCTTTTATATTGAAGCGGGAAAGCCACACAGGATAATAAACAATACAGATGATGGGCTTGAATTTATTTTGAGCTCGCAACCATCAACCAGTGGGGATAGATTCGCACCTATCCCCTAAAGGGGATTTATAAGGTGTTACGTTTTATAAACAACGAGATTGAAAGGAATAATGGATAATCAAGGGTCATATAAAACAGGCGGTGCTACACCTTCCCCCTCAGCAGGTGGGGGCATAAAGGTGGGTATAATTGGCGGAGCTGGGTATACCGGTGGGGAGCTGATAAGGCTGCTAGTTAATCATCCGCACGCTGCAATTGCATTTATTGATAGTAAAAGCAATGCCGGTAAGCCTGTTTCTTCAGTTCACCAGGATTTGCTGGGCGAAACGGACTTGCATTTTTCAGATAAAAACGTAACTGAAAACCTCGGACATGCTGATGTGCTTTTTCTTTGCACCGGCCATGGTGAGGCCAGAAAATTTTTGGAGGCTAATCTCTCATATATAAAAGCGGAAACGAAAATTATAGACCTATCGAATGATTTTCGTCTTAATCCTCAATCTTCAATAGGCAACCGCCAATTTATATATGGTTTGCCCGAACTTAACAAAGAACAAATAAGATCTGCAACCAATATTGCAAACCCCGGTTGTTTTGCAACAAGCATTCAATTAGGTTTGCTGCCGCTTGCAAAAGCAGGATTGCTTAATGATGTGTACACAACCGGCATTACGGGTTCAACAGGGGCGGGGCAAAGTTTGAGCGCTACATCGCATTTTAGCTGGCGGGCTAATAATATACAGGCATATAAAACATTAACCCACCAGCATTTGGGTGAAATATACCAATCACTTCATCAACTGCAGGTAGCATTTCCCAATAATCCGTCAAATAATGATGGTGCAGGGGTGAGATTTGTGCCATGGCGTGGTGATTTTACACGCGGTATTTTTATAAGCTCTACTTTGCAGTGCGATTTGTCAAAAGATGCATTGAATGATCTTTACAAAGAATATTATGAGTTGCACCCGTTTACTATTGTAAGTGATGATGCAATATTTTTAAAGCAGGTAGTTAACACAAATAAATGTGTTATACAACTGGAAAAAGAAGGTAATACGCTGGTGGTGCATTCGGCTATTGATAACTTATTAAAAGGAGCATCAGGCCAGGCGGTGCAGAATATGAATTTGATGTTCGGGCTGGAGGAAACAGCGGGGTTGAGGCTGAAGGGATCTATATTATAAACCCCCTAAATCCCCCTGAAGGGGGACTTTGAAGCTGGTTGAGCCTTAAAAAATAATTGATATTCTGGCAACGATGTTAATAGCAACGAAACATAAAAAATATAAAACTAAACAACAAAAAGCCTCCCTTTAGGGAGGTTTGGAGGGTTACTTATGACTTTATTTGACGTTTACCCGGTTAATGACATTACAATTACAAAAGCGCTTGGCTCTTATGTATGGGATGAAAATGGCGTGCAATACCTTGATATGTATGGTGGTCATGCGGTTATAAGCATCGGGCACACACACCCGCATTGGGTAAAAAGAATTGAAGAACAACTTGAAAAAATTGCTTTTTATTCAAACTCTGTTCATATACCACTGCAACAGCAATTAGCTGACAAGCTGGCAAAAGTTAGCGGGAAAACAGATTACCAGTTGTTCCTGTGCAACAGCGGTGCAGAAGCAAATGAAAATGCGCTGAAGCTTGCATCATTTCACACCGGCAAGAAAAAGATAGTTGCATTTTCAAAATCGTTTCATGGCAGAACTTCGCTTGCTGTGGCGGCTACTGACAACCCTGCTATTGTGGCGCCAGTTAATCAAACAGCAAATGTTGATTTTCTTCCCTTTAATGATGAGGCAGCATTGAAAGCATACTTTCAAACCAAGGGCGCGGAAGTTGCCGCAGTTATTATTGAGGGTATTCAGGGTGTTGGCGGTATAAATGTTGCCAGCGACGCCTTTTTACAACTTATACGCCGCCTGTGCGACCAAACTGGCGCAGTTTATATTGCAGATGCTATACAATGCGGCTATGGCCGCAGCGGGCAATTCTTCTCGCATGATAAGGCAGGCGTAAACGCCGATATATACACCATGGCGAAAGGTATGGGCAATGGGTTTCCTATAGGCGGCATTTTGATTGCGCCACATATAAAGCCAAAACATGGTATGCTGGGTACCACATTTGGTGGTAATCACCTGGCTTGTGCTGCTGCTTTAGCGGTGCTGGAAATTATTGAAGAAGAAAATCTTGTGGAAATGGCCAAGCAACGTGGTATGTATTTGATGAACAGGCTTAAAACTATTGACGGCATTGAAAATATACGTGGCAGGGGATTAATGATTGGTTTTGATGTACCCGGAAATATAAAAGGTCTTCGCAAAAAATTGCTGGACGATTTTTATGTTTTCACTGGCGAATCAAAACCAAATGTTATAAGATTATTGCCATCGCTGGCTATATCAAGAAAGCAATCTGATGAGTTTTTAGAAGCCCTGCAGGAAGCCATTACTGAAATGACTACTGTTACGGCTTAAAGAAGCTGGTTGTTGTTAATATACTGATCTATTCACCAGGATAGTCAATAATTAAAAATATCTCCCGTTTAGGGGCAGGGCTTATGCAAAACTTTATTTCAGTTAATGATGTAAGCAACATTAATGCGCTGGTTGAAAAGGCGCTGGCTTACAAAGCCAATCCTTTTAAAGATAAAGCACTTGGCGTTGGCAAGCGTATTGGTCTGCTATTTCTAAACCCAAGCCTGCGTACACGTTTAAGTACACAAGTTGCTGCTGCAAACCTTGGCATGGATGCTATTGTGTTTAATGTTGATAAAGAAGGCTGGGCGCTTGAATTTGAGGAAGGCGCGATTATGAGCGGCAATACGGTTGAGCATATAAAAGATGCAGCCCCGGTATTGGGTAGTTATTTTGATATTTTGTGTATACGCACTTTCCCCGGCCTGCAAAACCGCACTGATGATTATAGTGAATTATACATTAGCCAATTTATTAAATATTGTGGCGTACCAGTAATAAGTTTGGAGAGTGCTACACTGCATCCCCTGCAAAGCCTTACAGACATCATTACTATTACAGAAAACTGGAGGCAATCAATCACAATCCGTAAACCCAAAGTTGTGCTTACCTGGGCGCCGCATGTAAAGGCCTTGCCACAGTGCGTTGCAAATAGTTTTTCTCAATGGGTAAACGCATGGGGTGAAGCTGATTTTGTAATAACCCACCCCGAAGATTATGAGCTTTCTACGGAGTTTACAAACGGCGCAGCCATAACAACCCACCAGGATGAAGCATTGAAAGATGCGGATTTTGTTTATGTAAAGAACTGGAGCACTTATACTGACTACGGGAAAATTTACGAGAATGACCCTGAATGGATGCTGACAGACGAAAAATTGAAACTTACTAATAACGCGCGTGTTATGCATTGCTTGCCCGTAAGAAGAAATGTTGAATTAAGCGATGAGGTGCTTGACGGCACACACAGTATTGTTACCCAACAGGCGGGTAACAGGGTTTGGGCGGCACAGGCGGTTATTCATTCCATACTGACAAGCAAATAAGGTATGATGGAAAGATTGTTTGTGATAAAAATTGGCGGTAATATTATTGACGATGACGATAAGCTGGCGTCATTTCTTACATCATTTGCTGCTGTTGCAAAAAATGCGAGGGTAATTTTAGTTCATGGTGGTGGTAAACTTGCAACAAAGCTGGCGGCGCAGTTGGGCGTTGAACAGCAAATGGTTGACGGAAGAAGGGTTACCGATGCGGATACATTGAAGATCGTAACAATGGTGTACGCCGGGTATATAAATAAAAATATTGTTGCACAGTTGCAGGCTAAGGGGTGCAACGCCGTTGGGCTTTGTGGCGCAGACGGTAATTTAATTCAATCGCATAAAAGAAAGCATGCTACCATAGACTATGGTTTTGTGGGCGATGTGGATAGCGTTAATACCAAATTCTTGAACGGCCTTTTGCAGCAGGGCACAAATATTGTTCTTGCACCAATAACGCATAACAAAGAAGGCGTTTTATTAAACACAAATGCGGATACAATTGCGCAGGAAATTGCTCAGGTAATGAGTGGCTTATACGAAGTGCATTTAATATACTCGTTTGAAAAAGCCGGTGTGCTGATGGATGCAAATGATGATGCAACGGTTATTAAAACAATCACCCCGTCTTCTTACAATGAGTTAAAAGCGAAGCAGGTAATATTTGCAGGCATGATACCCAAGCTGGATAATGCTTTTGCTGCCATAAAAAAAGGCGTACACCGGGTGGTAATTGGCAAGGCAGAAGAACTTGAAGGATTGATAGAAAGTGTAAAGGGTACTTCTATTGAAGCGGAGAGCGCTTAAAGAAAACTATTTATGACTGAACTTAATAACAGTGAACATGTAAATATTGATGGCCTTGCGGCTAATGCAATCTTGTTGCTAAAAAAACTTATCTCTACACCATCACTCAGTAAAGAGGAGGAAGAAACCGCGGAGATCATTGAGAACTTTCTTGAGTCAAAGGGCGTTGCCACTTATAGCTATATGAATAATATTTATGCCAGGAATAAATATTATGATGAGAGCAAACCGACTATTTTACTTAATTCACACCACGATACAGTAAGGCCAAACAAAGCATATACTCTCGACCCTTTTACACCTATTGAAAAGGATGGCAAACTTTACGGCCTTGGCAGTAACGATGCGGGTGGTTGTTTAGTGGCGCTGATAGCAACATTTATTCACTTTTATAATCAGCAGGATCTTAAATACAACCTTATCATAGCTGCCACCGCAGAAGAAGAGATTTCCGGTCATAACGGCATTGAAATACTGTTGCCGCGTTTACCAAAAATTGACTTTGGTATTGTTGGCGAACCCACTTTGCTGAATATGGCTATTGCTGAAAAAGGCCTGCTGGTATTGGATTGCACCTCGCACGGTCGCGCCGGTCACGCGGCAAGGGAAGAAGGCGATAATGCTATTTATAAGGCGGTAAAAGATATTCAGTGGTTTATGTCGTACAGGTACGACAGGGTGTCTGACCTGTTAGGGCCAATGAAAATGAGCGTTACAATTATTAACGCAGGCAGCCAGCATAACGTGGTACCGCATGAATGCCGTTTTACCGTTGATGTGCGCGTGAACGAATTGTACACATTTGAAGAAGTGCTTGGCATTATACGCGAAAATGTTACCTGTGATGTGCAGCCGCGCAGCAGCCGTTTGCGCTCAACATCTATCCCAATAAGTCACCCGCTTATACAGGCTGGCATTGCATTGGGACGAAGCTATTACGGTAGCCCAACCACAAGCGACAAAGCGCTAATGAATTTTCCGACATTGAAGATGGGCCCGGGCGATAGCGCACGTAGTCACACTGCCAATGAATTTATATATGTTGACGAGATTCGTTCTGGAATAGAGATGTATATTAGGCTGATTGAGGAATTGGTTACCAGTTACCAGTTACCAGTTGCCGGTGATTGAAGCGGAAAATCTGTGCGAAATATTCTGTATGAAAAGTTATAGAGATTTGGATGTATATAAAGAATCAAAGCAGCTTGCGATACAGGTGCACAAATTGTCTTTATCACTGCCTAAATTTGAACTTTATGAAGAAGGAAGCCAGGTTAGGCGATCTTCTAAGGCTGTAACCGCACTGATTGTTGAAGGCTACGGAAGACGCCGATACAAGGCGGATTTTATCAGGTTCTTAGTATACGCCCAATCTGAATGTGACGAAACAATTGTTCACCCTGACTTTCTGTTTGAAACAGAATCTTTTAAGGATGCGGAGATTTACGGGAGGCTGAAAAGTAATTATGATTCGCTTAGTAAGAGGATAAATAAATTCATTCAATGGGTAGAAGATAACCTAAATGATTTTGGCAAAAATGAAACAGGTAACCCCTGACCGGTAACTGGCAACCGGTAACCGGTAACAACGATATGAAACTCTGGCAAAAAAATACAGCCTCGCTAAAAGAAGTAGAAACATTCACTGTTGGAAGAGACCGTGAATTTGACCTGATGCTTGCGCCGTATGATGTGCTTGGGAATATAGCCCATGCAAAAATGCTGGCAAGTGTGGGATTGCTTACTAATGAAGAAGAAAGAGAGCTTGTAAAAGAGTTGCGCGAAATATATAAGACAACTGAATCTCATCGTACTGGTAACCTGGAACTGGCAACCGGTAACCAGGCTTTTGCTATTGCCGATGGCATTGAAGACGTTCACTCGCAGGTGGAATTTTTACTAACGGAGAAACTTGGCGATACCGGCAAAAAAATACACTCTGCCCGCAGCCGTAACGACCAGGTGCTGGTTGACATAAAGCTATTTTTGCGGGCTGAACTTGAAACTACGGTTAACGCGGTGCATTCCTTTTTCCAGTTGCTTATTGCGCAAAGTGAAAAGCATAAAGATGATCTGTTGCCCGGCTATACACACCTGCAATTGGCTATGCCTTCGTCATTCGGGCTTTGGTTTGGGGCGTATGCTGAAAGCCTGGTTGACGATACCATAACCCTGCACGCTGCCTTTAATGTCGCAAACAAAAACCCGCTGGGTTCTGCTGCCGGTTATGGTTCGTCATTCCCCATTAACAGAACGTTTACCACGCAATTGCTTGGCTTTGCGGATCTAAACTATAACGTAGTATACGCGCAAATGGGCCGCGGCAAGGCGGAGCGCATTGTAGCATCAGCATTGGCCAACGTTGCTGATACCCTTGCAAGGCTTAGTATGGATGCCTGCTTATTTCTCAATCAAAATTTTGGCTTTGTTAGTTTCCCCACAGAATTAACTACCGGCAGCAGTATAATGCCGCACAAAAAAAACCCTGACGTATTTGAATTGATACGCAGCCACTGCAACCGCATAAAGGCATTGCCCAACGAAATAATGATGATGACCACCAACTTGCCTTCCGGTTATCACCGCGACCTGCAGTTGCTGAAGGAGCATTTATTTCCAGCCTTTGAAACATTACGCAACTGTTTAAGCATGGCTGAACTGATGCTTAGCAATATGGAGATAAAAAAGAATATACTGGAAGATGAAAAATATAAATACCTGTTTAGTGTTGAAGAAGTAAACAAACTTGTATTGCAGGGCACGCCTTTTAGGGATGCATATAAACAAGTAGGGATGGGTATTGAAAATGGTGAGTACACTTATACAACCAATGTGCAGCATACGCATGAGGGCAGCATTGGTAATTTGTGCAATGATAAAATTGAAGCAATGATGAATACTGTTTTACGGAGCTTTGATTTTGAGAAATACCATGCAGCAATTGAGGCCCTGCTGGGAAAATAAGAAGCGCCCAGCGCTTTAAGTTTCCAGTTTGAAGTTTTTATGGAGAGTGCTAAGCAAAATGGCTCCGTGTTTAGAGCTAACATACTTTAAAAAACTGTTGCGGCTGTCCTTCCAGCATACCTTCAATTTGTTTGGCAGCTTTTGTAACAGATAATCCCCCAAGATTAGTGCAGCGCAGGGTATGATGTATTTCATCACCCACTGCCTTCATCGTTTCTATCACTTCATCCAGCGGTATAAGATATTTGTAGCCTGACAAGGCCATATTGGCACACGATACGGCGTTAGTGGCTGCCATTACATTCCTGCCCAGGCAAGGCGCCTCAACCCTGTTGCCAATGGGGTCGCAAATTAACCCAAGCGAATTTTGCAAGGCTAAAGATGCTGCTCCCAAACACTGGTCAAGCGTGCCGTTGGCCATACCTGTTAAAGCCGCAGCAGCCATTCCGGAGCCTGAGCCACATTCTGCCATGCAGCCACCCACCTCAGCAGCAAATGTTGCATGTGCAGTAATAAATACACCTATTAAACCGGCGGCCAGCATACCTTTTACCACCTCATCTTCAGGTAACCCCGTAGCATCACCCGTGCCTATTAATGCGCCGGGCAAAGCGCCGCAACTGCCTGCGGTTGGTGCGGCCACTATAACACCCATGCTGCTTTTTACTTCCATCATGGCTGTTACATACATTATAATGGTGTTGTTTACATCTCCGCCGATAAGCCTGTTTTTTGCCATCTGCTCCTTAAATTGCGGCGACTGGCTGGGTAATATCCTGTCGTTGTAACTGGTGCCTTTTAAACCGGACTGTATGGACGAAGACATAATGCGTACAATATCACGCATCTTCTCAAATACCTCTTCGTTTGAAATGTTACCACGCGCACCTTCATACGCTGCTGCTAATTGCCATAATGAAAGGCCTTTGTCTTCATTATAAGCAAGCATTTCTTCGCTGGTAATAAAAGGCACTTCCAAATCCTTACGGGACATTACTGGCAGCACTGGTGACAGCCTTTTAATAAAAAGCACTTCATCCATCGCCAATAATTCATTACATAGTCCCTGCGGTAAAAATTCCTGTGCCTTAATTTCAATAAAAATTGTATCGCCGTTATGCACGGTTATTTCATCATAAGCAAAGGCGTTATTTAAAAAGTCAATAATATTTTTCGTTGCGGTACAATATACCAGTGTTTCAAAAAAATCACCCTTCATGCTTACAGCAGCGCCATCAATTTCAATAACCTCGATCATTCCGCCGCCTGTTGAAATAGCTGTTAGTCTGCGGCACTCATCCTTATTGCTCATAGTAAGCTTATAAGTATTGGGGTGAGAAGCGCCAATACCATGTATCTCAATTTCGGCCGCAATGCCTGCAATATGCAGGTGCTTATCCGAATCTGCCAGCCTTTCGTCATACGCTTCCCAGCCAAGAAAACCACCAAACAAACCCATATCACTGCCCTGGCTTTTGTGCGTGGTTGCCAGCGAGCCGTTGGGGTCAAACTCTATCAAAACATGCTGTACATTGCCATTAACAAGGTCGCGGCAAAGCCTGCCAATGCGCAGGGACGCGGCGCAGTGCGAACTTGAAGGCCCGCGCATTACAGGGCCGATAACATCGTTAAAAATGCTGGGATAATTTTTCATACCTGCACACAATTAGGTACTAAACTTAAGCAAATTTGCGCGAATGGCAAGTGGGTTGCAGGATATGGGTTAATTACAGAGCAAGGAATTTTCAGTTTGAAGTCTCCGGTTTAAAGTTTTTGTAGAGGATTTTTTAACAGTGAAGGTTAGAGTCCCACAGAGTTTTTCACGAAATTGTACCGGGTTTTCTTATCCCCATTACAATTTACGGCTAAAGGTATTAAACAGCTATAGTAAACCTAAAATATTATGTTGTTATTCCGCTGAACTTGCTTTAATCAAGGTGCAGTTCAAAAGCCTGGTCTACCCTCGCATTAATTTCTTTAGGTTTTATTTCTGTAAAGCCAAATTTCCGGTACAAAGCAATAGCCTCTTTCAATGGGGCAATCGTTTCTAATGTTATTGTGCGGGCATTTTTTTTCTTGCAG
>JABDGS010000047.1 GCA_013285915.1 Bacteroidota bacterium | reverse complement strand
AAATCAATCCCACAAATAATAAAGGTGTTAAGATGGTGGTTAGAATAAATGCACGGTTTTTTACGCGTGAAAGGTATTCGCGTTTTATAATTAAAGGTATTTTGCTCATAATTTCATGTGTTTAAATAAGAATAGGGAGAGTAACCTTTTATTGGGCTTTTTGAAACTGGCGTGTTACTGCTTTTGTATCTTCAACTAAATGAATAAAAATATCATTGAGTGATGGCAGTAATTCATTAAAAGCCTCAATGGAATAATTCTGTTGTATAAAATACTGCAGCACATCATTATTTTTAAAACCGTCTTTAATGCGAACAATTATTTTGTTTGCCCCGGTATCAACCACTTCAAAAGCATTGCTGTTTATGTTACCGGGAACACCTGCAAGCTGTATGCTGAATTTGTTTTCTTTAAAGTCCTGTTTTACCTGGGCTACAGTACCATCCAATATTTTTTTACCAAGATTTACCAGCACAATATGGTCGCAAATTTCTTCCACCTGCTCCATACGGTGCGTACTAAAAATTATTGTGCAGCCGCGCTGCGCAAGGCCATATATCTCATCTTTTATAAGGCTGGCATTTACAGGATCAAGGCCGCTGAATGGTTCATCAAGAATAATCAGTTTGGGTTCGTGTAATACAGTGATAACAAACTGCAGTTTCTGGCTCATACCTTTACTAAGGTCTTCAATCTTCTTGTTCCACCAGCTTTCCATTTCAAGGCGCTCAAACCAAAATTTTATTTTTTGTATTGCATCTGCCTTACTTAAGCCTTTTAACTGCGCAAGGTATAATGCCTGCTCACCGATCTTCATTTTTTTATACAATCCTCTTTCCTCAGGCATATAGCCAATTTTAATGGCATCCTCGTCCGGCATAAATTTTTTGCCATCAAGAATTATCTCGCCTTCATCAGGGTAAAAAATACCCGTTATCATTCTAAGTAAGGTTGTTTTACCTGCCCCGTTGGGGCCAAGCAGGCCAAAAATGCTGCCTTGTTCAATATCAAAACTAATATCATCAACAGCTTTTTGATTAGCGAAGTATTTTTTTAAATGCTTTAACTGTAAAATGGCCATAGAAGGGAGTTTAGCTTGCCAAATGTAAGGTTAAACCAATAAATGATATATAATATATTAAGCTTATGTTATGAATGGCAAAACAACTGGCATTGAAAAAAATATTTATATACGCATAATTACTTTCGCGCCCAATAGCTAAAGCAAAAATGTATGAAAACACTATTTTTTTTGAGGTTATGCCTTGTACTTGCGGTTACGTTATTTATATGCGGCAGTTGGGGTTTTTTGGTACATAAAACATGCACCCAGCTTGCTGTTTATGAGTTGCCTGCTGATATGCAGCCATTTTTTTACAAGCACCTGCAATACCTTACAGACAGCGCCATAAGGCCAGACCTGCGCCGCAGCCGTGACACCACAGAAGCTACCAAACATTTTATTGACATTGAAAAATATAACACTGATGCGGCAGCCATACCCGATACCTGGGCAGATGCAGTTGCTAAATACCAAAAAGATACTTTATTAAAATATGGGTATGTGCCATACTATGTTATTATGATGAAAGACAGGCTGGTGAATGCGATGAAGAGTGATAATGAAGACAGCATTATGTTTTATGCTATAGATATGGCGCATTATATTGAAGATGCCAATGTACCACTGCATACCACCATGAATTATGATGGCCAGCTTACAGGCCAGCGGGGTATACATGCATTATGGGAAAGTGTTACGCCTGAAATTGAAATTACCGGCTACAATTTATACAATAGCCATACTGCAACATACCTTACCAACCCCCAGCAGGCTATTTGGAAGGCAGTAAGAAAAGCGAATGGTTTACTGCCGGCAGTGTTTGCAACAGAAAAAGAAGTATCAAAGCATTTTCCTGATACGGTTAAATATAAAGTAGTACTCAAGTATGGCAAAACGTTTAAGTATTATACTGATACTTTTGCTGCTGTTTATGGCAATGCATTAAAGCCAACCATTAACGGGCAACTGATAAATTCTGCCAACCTTGTTGCAGATTTTTGGTACACATCGTGGGTTGATGCGGGCAAACCTAACCTTACCAGGCTATTGCATAGCCGCTTTAGCAGAGAAAATGCAAGGGACCTGGAAAAACAAGTAAATTCATTTAAGAACAACACATTAATAAAAGATAGTTTGCTTAACGCGACGAAAGGAAATTTTAGAGAATGAGTTTCTGCGCAATCATAGCCACTACCCTCTCGCCATCCATAGCTGCACTTACAATGCCGCCGGCGTAACCCGCACCTTCGCCACAGGGGTATAAGTTAGATATTTGCTGATGCTGAAGCGTTTCTGCATCTCTTGGTATGCGCACCGGCGATGATGTTCTGCTTTCCGTTGCCACAACCACGGCATCGTTTGAAAAATACCCGCGCATTTTTTTGCCGAAAGCTTTAAAGCCTTCCTGCAGGCGTGTATTGATAAAAGGCGGCAATACAGTTTGTAGTGCTGTTGATGCAACCCCAGGCACATAACTGCAGGCAGGTAATGTTGCCGAGGTTTTGTTACTGCAAAAATCAACCATACGCTGCGCGGGCGCTACAAATTTGCCACCGCCCGCAGTAAATGCGTTTTGCTCAACCCATGATTGAAAATGCAGCAAGCTTAAAGGGGAAGCAGCCTCATTATGTAGGGGGAAATTCTTTAGGTCTTGCAAATCATTTTGTTCCACAGTAACCACCATTCCGCTGTTAGCATACGGGTTATTTCTTTTGCTTGGGCTCCAGCCGTTTACCACCAGTTGCCCATTACTTGTTGCAGCAGGGGCAATTATACCACCAGGGCACATGCAAAAACTAAATACGCCTTTACCATTAACCTGCTCAACAAGGCTGTACGATGCAGGGGGCAAATGCTCGCCCCTGGCACAATCATTATTTACAGTTGCTGTACAATGATATTGAATGCTGTCAATCAACGCCTGGGGATGTTCAACACGCACACCAAGCGCAAAAGGTTTTGCCTCAATTAAAATTTGCTTCTTGTATAGTAGTTCAAAAATATCTCTTGCAGAGTGGCCCGTAGCCAGTATAATTGTTTCCGCTTGTATTATTATGCTGTTATTTAGTACAACGTGCGTAATCTTATTGTTTTCGGCTATAAAGTCTGTAAGCTTATGTTCAAACAAAACTTCTCCGCCGCAGGCTATAATTTGCTGCCGCATTGCAGTAATAATATGCGGCAATTTATTGGTGCCAATATGGGGGTGTGCCTCGTACAAAATTTTTTCATCTGCACCAAACTGCACCAGTATATTTAATATGCGGCTTATATCCCCGCGTTTGGTGCTGCGTGTATACAGTTTACCATCGCTGTAGGTACCCGCGCCGCCTTCACCAAAGCAGTAGTTGCTTTCTTCATTAACAATACCGTCTTTATTTAATATTGCCAGGTCGCGCCGCCGTGCACGTACATCTTTTCCCCTTTCAACAATCACTGGTTTTATACCCTGCTCAATACATTTTAATGCTGCAAATAAACCTGCAGGGCCCGCACCCACAATTATAACTGAATGTTTTGCATTAGCAACATCGCGCAGGGTAATTGCTTCAATTTTCCGCTCAATAAAAGGTTCACCAATAAATGCTTTTACGGTAAGGTTTACCCAAGCCTGGCGGCCACGGGCATCAATTGATCTTTTTGTAATATAAAAGCCTGTAATATCAGCAAGTTTCGCAGCAGTACCACGCGCAATGTATTCAGTAACGGCAGCTGTATCTATTGCTTCAGCAGGCAACAGCCTTAATGAAATTTCTTTTTGCATACAGTTAGGTTTTTATCCTAAAAAGTATAAAAAATGCCGCCTAATGCAGCACTCTTGTTGTATAATTTAGCAGCGAGCCTTTATTTGTTCTAAAACGGCAGGTCGTCAACAATTTCATTATTTGTGTTAAAGTTTGCAGCAGGCGCTTCAGCTACCTGGTTTTGTTGCCCAAGCTTAACCTGCTCAAGTCTCCACGCGTCAAGGTTGGTTATATAATTTTCTTTGCCATCCTTAACCCATTTGGTGCCTTTAATGTTAAAGGATACTTTTATTTCATCACCCAAACTAAACCTGTCTGGTATGGCTGTTTTATCCTGAACACACTGAAACTTAATGTAGTTGGTAATGATCCTGCCACCAATATCTTCAGATTTCTCAATTACAAACTCCCTTGTTTTAAACGACTCGGTGCGTTGTACAATATTAAATTTGGCAACTAATTTTCCGGTAATTTCAAACGACATAATATAGTAATAATTTTAATATGCAAATGTACTTTAAAAAAAGTGCATAAATAAGTTGAATTTATTTTTGCCATGTTCAAAAAATTGTATCTTTCCTTTTTCTGTGTATAACTTCTTATAATCCGTAAACTTGATAACTCTTAAACAATTTTTTTATGTACCACCACTTAAAAAATTTTTACATACAGCTACGCCTATCAAATGCACATGGCATAATACTTGCACACAATTCTGCACGCCGAACGAGAAAAAATTTTTCATTTTATTAGCAGAGGTCTTTAGCTAAATTCTCTGCACAAAAAAAATTTTTTTTTCAACAAAAAGGTAGATATTCGTCCTCCTGTCCCAAAAAATTTTTTCATAAAAGCAGTGAACGAATTTTTTGGGTTTTTTATCGGGTAACATTGCTAATTCAATATAAATCACTTGTTAATTGTTATGACCAAGACCACTGCTGAAACCGTTTGGAATAATTGCTTGAAGATAATTAAGGATATAGTAGAATGGCAGCATTATAAAACGTGGTTTGAACCAATAAAAGCTTTAGAGTTAAAAGGTAATATTTTACTGATACAGGTGCCGAGCCAATTTTTCTTTGAGTATCTTGAAGAACATTACGTAAATTTATTGGCGAAGACACTTAAACGTGAAATGGGTAAAGAAGCCCGCCTTGAATACAGGATAATGGTTGATAGTGGTAACAAGGGACGCAACGGAACGATGGATGTACCTGCAGGCAACGCCAAAATGTATAATAACAACGAAATGGATTTTCCATTGATCATAAATAACCCGGTTAAAAATCCGTTTGTAATACCTGGTCTTAAAAAGATGCAGATAGATCCTCAATTAAACTCATCATACGTATTTGATGCGTTTATTGAAGGTGATTGCAACCGTGTTAGCAGGCGCGCTGGTAAAACA
Source organism: Bacteroidota bacterium (assembly GCA_013285915.1). Lineage (GTDB taxonomy): Bacteria > Bacteroidota > Bacteroidia > Chitinophagales > Chitinophagaceae > JABDFW01. Next base: position 25,240 of record JABDGS010000047.1, on the reverse strand, counting down.
GTTGCTGAAAAGCCGGGTGCAAACTCGTTTAACCCGCTTGTTATTTATGGTGGTGTAGGTTTAGGTAAAACACATCTTGCGCAGGCAATAGGAAATGAAGTAAAACGTTTAAACAGCAATAAGGTTGTTTTATATGTTAGCAGCGAAAAATTTATAAACCAGTTCCAGGACCATAGCCGTAACAACGCTATAAACGACTTTATACATTTTTACCAGTTAATAGATGTATTGATTATTGATGACGTGCAGTTTTTTGCAAGGGCAGAAAAAAGCCAGGATGCATTCTTCGCAATATTTAACCACTTGCACCAAAGTGGTAAGCAATTAGTGCTTACCAGCGACAAACCGCCTAAAGACCTTGATGGTATGCAGGAGCGCTTGTTAAGCCGTTTTCGCTGGGGATTGAGTGCTGACCTGCAGGTACCTGATTACGAAACACGTATTGAGATACTTGAAAGGAAGATGAAAAATGATGGCCTTGAAATGCCAAAAGAAGTTGTTAAATATGTTGCCTACAATATAAGCACCAATGTACGTGAACTGGAAGGGGCATTAATTTCGTTACTGGCGCAGTCATCTCTTAACAAAAGGGAGATTGACCTTGAGCTTGCCAAAAAGGTGCTGCGCAATTTTGTAAAAACGAGCAGTAAAGAAATTACTATTGACACTATACAAAAAATGGTTTGTGAGTATTTTGATGTACAGTATGAAAAACTGCTGCATAAAACACGCAAACGTGAAATTGTACAGGCAAGACAAATAACTATGTACCTGGCAAAAGCATTTACCAAAAATTCTCTTAAAACAATAGGTGAACATTTTGGTGGCCGTGACCATACTACGGTTATACACAGCTGCCAAACTGTTAAGGACCTGATGGATACCGACAGCCTGTTTCGTGAAAATGTAATGGAGCTTACCCAAAAAGTTCAGTTAGCATCAATGTAATTTAAACACGGCTGAAAAAGACCACGGAAGTTTAACAAACTCATATAGTCACCTAACTTAATTTATCCCGGAAAAATCTTCCGGGATATTTATTTTACAAAGTACTGTTTTACAACTACTTTAATAATATTTGGGATTTATATTGCTGCTGGCTATATTTGCAGCCCTTTAAGAGGAACGGTGAGGTGGATGAGTGGCTGAAATCAGTAGTTTGCTAAACTGCCGTACGGGTTACTCTGTACCGAGGGTTCGAATCCCTCCCTCACCGCGTAAGTTCTTGAAACCCTTGCTAATAAAGGGTTCCATTTTTAACCAGTCTATAAGCTACCAACGCTATAGACCTTCTCACTACCGTTAACGGCTTTGCCGCCTGGCAAAAAAGTTAACAGTTATGAGAAAAAAAATTTGTCTCCCCACGCTGTACCCCCTTAATAGGGATTTGCAAAAAACATGGTTTGTAAAGTTTTATACACCGGCCGGTAAGCTGGTAAAGCTGTATGGGAAACTTGCATGGTACCACACCGTAAAAGAAAAAGAGGCTGAAGGCAGGCGTATTATTGAAGAAGTAATAAACCCTGGCATTAATGTGCAGGGAAAAAAGAAAACAGATCTTGCATCGCTGATTTGTGCGCAGGTTGAATATAAAAAGCCCTCACTGGAGCCTAAAAGCTATGAAAATTATTTTGGCATTGCCAAAGCTTTTACGCTTTGGTGCAGAGATCTGACAACGCAAAATAAACCGGTGCAACCGGCAGAATTTGCCATGCACCTTTTTAGTAAAGGCCTGCATAAAAATACCGTGCGTAACAGGATTATAATATTGAGTGGGCTTGCAAAAGAGTTGATCAAAGCGGGTAAATTAATCGCCAACCCGTTTGCTGATATTAAAATAAAAAAGGTAAAGGCAACAAGCAAGCTGCCTTTTACGTCAACCCAGGTGCAGCAGATAAAAACAATTTTAATGCGTGATAAGCAGCTTTGGTTGGCCTCACAATTTATGTATTACCTGTATTTGCGGCCAAAAGAGTTGCGGCACCTGAAAATTGGGGATATTCTTTTTGAGGATAAAAAAATTATTTTGTCGGGCCTTATCGCAAAAGATGATGATACTATTATAAAAGCCATCCCGGTACCACTTCAGCCGGTAACTGCAGCGCTGGAAGTTTATCCGGCAAATTTTTACATATTTTCAAAAAATGGCTTGCCGGGTGCAACCATTTTAGGACGTGATAACCTTTCAAAGAGGGTTAAAGCCATCCTTATTGGCTTAAACTTCAGCCACCGGTACACCTTTTACAGCTTTTGCCATACCGGTATAAAAAATGCCGCAATGAGCGGCATACCCATTAAACAACTGCAATTGCAGAAGGGCCATGCAGATTTAAAAATGTTTGATGAATACCTGAAGGACTTAGGTATTAACGACTGCACACAGCTGGTAACGCAATTCCCTGCGTTGTGATCCCATCGCAGAAAAATGCGGCCTTGGCCGGTATCAAATAAAAATGCGACGGGTACCGGTGCCCATCGCATTTTTATTTTTCCTACGATCGGCGCGCAGATCGTAACTATTAACTTAAAATGGATTGAATAAATACCATTTGGATTGTGCATTTATATAAACCATCCTCAGTGTGTGAGTTGCAGAAATAGTTGTTACCCATGTAGAATTTGTCTGGTAAACATTCTGACTAAGAGTTACGGCACTGCCTGCATTATTACTTAGATAAATAATCATTCCGTCAATGGCTGCGCTACCTGTCGGGAGCGTTATTGTACCAGCGCTACCCGGAAAATAAATTAATGACTGTTTCATGCCATTTGCAGCATTAACAGTATAGTTGGTAGCCGTAATATACTCGCAATATTCCCCTGCACCCGGGTTGCTGATCTCTAAAGACCACTTCCCAGCTTCAACACAAGTAACTGTACAAATATTATTTATAGGTATTGTTATGGCTGTGGTAAAAGCTACGTTATTGCAATAAATGGTATCGCCTGCACCTGGTGCAATAGTGAAAAGCCCGTTATTGCTGATAAATTTTGTTTCACCGCTTAATACAACATTTGATAGCGGCAATACCAATGCTGCGGCATTGTTTACACCGTAAATGGCGCTTAACTTCATCTGTGCGTCTGTTAAGGTGCTTGAAGAAATCAGGGCTGTACTTCTCCCCAACTTGCCATAAGATGTATCCAATACCACATGCCATTCTGTAGCGTCACCCTCTAAAACAACGATTTGACCAGGTACCGTCATCAGATAAGATTTTTGCACCTGTTTAGGGTGTGGCCCTCTTATCCAGTTTACAAAATAGGGGTCAAATGTTGCACCTGTACCGCCGCCACTTGTTGAAGCCTGTGTTAATGGTGAAGGCGGCAACGCTGAGTATGCACCTGTTTGCCCTGTGCCTATGGCTGTAATTACACCACCACTAACCGCTGTTACTGTTATTACGGCCGCTGTACCGGTGCCCCCCGCAATAGTTATTGTGTCATTAACTGCGTAACCGGTGCCACCGGTAATAATTAATGTACGCCTTTGCTCAAGCACTCCGCTATTGCTTGTTTGAATTGTGGTGTTTGTCTTATCGCGGTTTATAAAAGTTGCGTTTGAACCGCCCTGCCCTGTCAATCCACCTGAAGATGGCAGATTTTCAATATTGTTTAATACCTGCACCTGGCCATAAGAAAGTTGCGGTGTGGTGTGTGATACTGTAGCGCCTGAGCTTTCAACAATAGTATTCTTATTTATCCCGCCTGCATTTGGAAATTGACCAACCTGAACCCATTGGCTGTTGACACTTCTAAACCTGTATATGCCGGGAGTTATTATACGTATCGGGGTTGCGGCGGTCTGTGTGTATAATACTATATTGGATGCCGCTACTTCAAGTTGTGCAGGTGAAGATATGAGTACGTTATTTGATGATTTGATATTTAAGACAACTTCCCGGCTAACAGGCGTCAACTTCCCGGCATTAGGAAAAATTACGGTAGTATCAGCGCCAGCATTTATAGTTAAATAAAGTCCAGACCTTATATCATCATGTGAAATTCTGTAAACCAGACCTGTAAGCGTTAATGTCAATTGGGCACCACTTAAACTATTGCCTGTAACAGTTTCCGTTGTGGATGGCACAACGGAATATTTGCCATTAAAAGAAATGTTGTTTATAGCAGTGATAGCCCCGCCCGATATAACAACATTTGCCTGGAACTTTGTACCCGTACCGGTGGTTCCGGTAACCGTAGCCGAAGTGCTGTTTGTGCCGCCACTTCCACCACTTGCTATTGCTACTGCACTAACCTCAAACCATGCTGTAATATTTCCACCTGCTAAAAATTCTCCATCCTGCAGGCCTGCATCTGCTATGCCTAAAGCATTTCTACCGTGGGCAATGCCTTTTCCGAGCGTTGCAAGCATAGCGCTATGGGCCATAAAATGCCTAAGAGCGATTAACTGTATAGCATTGCCGCTAAGGTGTGCGCCACTATTAACAAAAAGTCCAGTTTCGTCAAGGCCATAAGAACTTACTGGTGCAATAAGTGCATTATCATAATTATATAATGTGCGAACAAAATCGTTCCTGTCGTTCTCCATATTCCGCGCCCAGGTACCCATCTCGCTCATGCTAAAAGTGGTATATGGCTGCCATTGTGATAATGCCTGAAACTTACTGTATAACAATGTAAATTGAGCAGCATACGTAGCCTGGGTATTTGCAAGGCCGCCCGTAACGCCATTACGGTTGGCTTCACCCTGCATCCACATTACATGATCAATATGATCTATCCCGCTTGCTGAAATTTGGCCGGTTAAATCAGCCCACATATCAGGGCTTTCAGCAATTGATTGTGTCCAGTTTTCAATTGGTAAACCACCAACTGCATTAAGAATTAAATATATTGGCCGGGTTGAAGGTATTTTGCCGCTTCTTCTTAAATAATTTGCAAACCACACAAGCGAATTTACACTGGTTGGTAATGGTTGTGTACCATAAACCGGGGTTATCCATGCCGTACCGTGGGAGCCTCCGGGTGTGGCATTCCAAATTGATATACCGCTGTCAACGGTATGATCACCCTCTGAAGAAAGGGCGCTGCCTAACATATTGCTTTGGCCGCATCCCAAAATAACGTAAGGCTTAGTTGTCTTATTGCCAAAGGCAGCAAGTAGCGGGGATTGATATACCGGCGCATCTAATTGTCCCATTGTAAAATTATTTAAGGCGTTACAACAAGTGCAGGTTGTGCAGTTACTGCACCGGCGGCATCCCTTGTTAATAAATTTTGTGTTAACGTTAAAGTGGTTCCCCCGCCTATGGGTACATAGGTAACGTGGTATGCATCTATTGCGCCGGGAAATGATGAACTAAATGTATCTGTTGTAAATGTGCCTGTGCTACCGTCAGGCCATTGTACTGAAGCTGTTATTATAGCTTCATCGCCATTCCTGGTTGCAGATAATACAGCGAAAGCACTTGAATAAGCCCAGGCGGTAACATCCATTCTTCGCGCTGCAAATACAGGGCCTATAGCGCGAACCTGGCCAGTGGAAGATTTAACTAAAACGCTATCAGTGCCAGGCGTGCCGGGTGGTGTGCTCATGATACGGGCACTTCCGTTCACAATAAGTTTATTAGTGCTGTCATTGGTAAGCAACGGGCCTATTATAAAATTTTCATAAGGGCTTAACGCGGTTGCAATGGCATTACCTATACTATCTGAAAGCTGCACCCCTATATATTTTTTTGAATGCGCCGTATCGGAATTGGCCTTAACCGTATCGCCAGAAATCATACCGCTTACAAAAACATTATTATTTAAAATGGTACTGCCACCATCTGCCTGAAGAGCAACGGTGGGTGATGTTGGGTGACCTGAGTTTACAACGCCTCTAACATCAACGTGCAGCCCAACATCTGCAATGCCATCTGCTGCAATCGTGTCCTTTGGTTTTATCAAAAGTGCCTTTGTAGTGGATGAAACCTGCCCGGCCGGTTGTATTATTTTGTGAGAAGTAATTGTTTGATCGCCCGCTATGGTAACATATCCGCTTGAATGCACTCCACCCAGGCTATCTGCATTGCCTGCATGGTTTATAAAGCCGCCACTGTGGTTAGCAATATATGTGCGCAGCGCCTTTTGCGTTGACAGTATCTTATCGCTATTTGCAGATAATGCAGTGTCGTTGCTAAGCTGGTTAACAGTTATGCCACCGATTGAGGCTTTAAAACGCAGGCTGTCTAATATTGTTAACCCCTTTGTTTGCGATACTGCAGCAAGTGATAACAGCAAAAAAACTGCTGCAATTGATATTTTTTTCATAAAATATTAGTTAAAAATGTTGTACGTGTCGGCTATGTAAGTGAGGTTAGCTACAAACGTTGCATCTTCAATATTGCCGCTGTTAAAGCCCTGCAAAACAGATAAGGTAAGCTGCAAATCTTTTACAGGCATGCTCACCGTTGCATTCATAATTGCAATTATATCAGCCTGCTTTAAACCCAGCTTTACAGTTTCATCATGTATTTGCTGTACCAGTCCATTTCTTTTGCTGTACGTGTACAGTTCGTAGCCAATTACCAGGGCTATAACGATGATAATAATAATTGCTGCGCGCATAATTAACGTATAAAAGGTTTAATAAGCGTGTCCGGTAGTACACCGGTAAAATATATGGTAAGGCCCGCGGGGCCTCCGTCAATCTCTATATCAATGGTTTGCCGGCCGGCAATTGCCAGGGTGTCTAAAATTTCGTTGCCTCCAACAGTGGTACCTATCTTAAAATTAATCGGTGTGGGTGCGATGATCAGAAATTTATCAATGATCATGTTCGGAGGTATGTTATAGCTAACAGCACCGGCCGCAAGAAAAGTGGAAAGCAGATTTTTTATTGCAAGGTACACGTTGCCTAAAAGGTCGTGCGTTGTACTTGGATAGTATTGTGTAATTGTTAATGGCATACCTGTTTGGCTTACAATAAGTGATAAAATATTATACAGCAGGTCGTCTTGTGTATTTTGATATTTTTCTATTATTCCGGGAACGCCTGGCATTTATGCGATGTTTGTAGTAAAGTAATGGTTCATGTCCGCTGCATATAAATCAGCCGCTTCAGTAAAATATTTGTCGTTGCTTAATGCCGCTGCATAATCATAAACGCCGGTAACATTTGTAAAATCAGCGCTGCGCCTGCCTATCCAGTCTGCAACCTCGCGGGCACTATCTGCAACATTTGCATAAATGCCGTAATTGTCATTCTCGCTTGCCGGGGCTGCAAGGCCCATACCGGCTTGATAAATACTATCTGCATAATATTTATAGCCAAAGGCATTGTTGTTTTGCAGGTAAACAGCACTGGTATAATTGGCCGTTTCAAGCTTGCTTTGTGCAACCATTAACGTTGCCAGCAATGCAGATTGGTCATCGGTAAAATGCCGCTGCAACCTTTCAAACGCTGCATTGTAAATTAATACCGGTACACTTTTTTCAGTTGTGGCCAGGTCGTCAATTTTATCATTCAACCTAACGGGCAAAAATGTTCGCCTGTATATAACCAGCACTGCCAGCGTAACAACGATGGCGGCACAAAAAAATATTATTTGGTTTTTCTTGCTCATTTTTAACCGAATAAATTAGTAAAGTCTATGGCATCGCTACCGCTGCCATCACTGCTACTGCTTACACCACTGCCAAACATGCTGGTAAAGGCATCTTCTCCACCACCGCCAAACACACTGCCAACATCAAAAGTGCTACTGCTACCGCCTTGCCCGGCCCCGCCATTCAGAAAGCCGCTTACGCCGCCCTCAATGGCTAAAATGTCGTGCGCTGCACTGGCAACACTTGTTACCGCGTTGCTTGCCGGTTGCGCCATTTGGTATTGCCCATTGTTTGCCGCCGCAATTTGTGAAGCCGTATTGTTTGTTAAGCCCAAAGGCAATACGTTTGGCTTTGCTATTGCGGTTGCCGCTGCACCTGGTGCAGTGGTTGCACCTGCCAGGCCGTGCACTTTTATTTGTGTATATATAAGCCATACCACCACCGCTATAACAATAGCTATAAGCAGTATTACCACAATAAGCCGTTTATCATTTTTCATAACCTGCCAATGTTGTAAAGAAGTAATGTTTTGTAAACCAGCGGCCAAACCGCATTATAATAACCCATGCCCGGAGGGTCTTCGCAGTAACCGCCCATTGCTATTGCCATAAGCTGCTGCTGTGGTGTTGTTGCGGTAAGAAGGCCGTTTGCAATATATTTTTTTGTAGTGTCGTGCAGTACGCTAACATATACATCAAAATAAGCTTTGGGACTGCTTAAAATTGCAAAACCTTTTGGGCTGGTACCTATGGCACCTTTTAAACTGCCAAAGTTGTAGATGCCACCGAAATTATTGTATAGCCTGGCATTATCACTGGTACCATAACCGCTTTCCAAACACTGCTGTGCAACTGCAACGGCAAAGTATAAACCGCTACCTGTAAGTGCAGCAATTAAATCGTTGCCATAGTTTGCAACAAAATACTTAATGCCGTCGATCGTGCTTGAAAAACTGGTAACAGCCATAAAATTTACCTGCGTTTTTTAGATGACCCTTTGCGCCTGGTTGTTTTGCGTTTGGCGGTTTTGCGCTTTGTTGCTTTCTTCTTAACGGCCTTTTTCTTAGCCGCTTTTTTCTTTGGCGCTTTGCAGCTTTTATGCCCTTTGGTACCGCCACGCTTTGCCGTTGCTTCGCAGGCATTGCCCTTGCCGTCTATGTAGTAAAGCTTGCCGGGCTTGCGGTCAACAACGCTTTTTTTATGATCTTACCCATGGTAAAAACTATTTGTGTTTATGTATGAAGAAAAATATTGCAGCCATAACCACTATGCCAATTATGATGTACCAGGCTGAATTATCAGGGGGCACCGGTGTTGTGTTATCGGTGTTAAGGGCAATTGATAAATTGCTGCTTACGGGCTTTGCCGGTATGGTTGCAGCATGGGCAACAGTAACGGGTATGGGCTGCACCGTGGCGGAGCCTTTAACCTGCGTTGCTATGCTTGAAGTGCTTTTGCCCGCTGTATTTGCTACCACCTGGGTAGTGCCTGTTTGGTGTGCAATGGATGCTGAAGACGCAACAACCTTTACGGGCTGCTTTACCGGGTGTGCCTTCAGGTAATCGGTGTAGTTGCCTCCTTTGGCAAACTTATCAGCACCGGCAACCTTTACAGCCGCGGCATGTTGCTGCGCGGTAATCTCACTCCATGCATCAATATACCAGGTTTTATTTGCTAACACTATATATGCCCGCCCGGATGCACTGTCAATTACAACTTTGTTATTATAGCTGCTTACGTTTGCCATTGTATAAAAATTTTATTTTACTAAGTGTTTTGCCATAACCCATAATGCCAGGGCAATGGCTATAACCACTACCAAAGCAATTGCAAGGTTTTGTATGCTTTTTTCATCGAGGGCAACGGTTATATCGTTGCCGCTTATTACATCTGTCAGTAGGCTCATAAAAAATATTTAATCGCTCCAAAGTGGGTTATTGTAATAAGGTGCCGTGGCTGATGTTGATACCGGTATGTTTAAACCCAGCACTGTATTTATTAACTGTATATAGTCAGGTAAATACAGTATTCTTTTGCCAAACACGTTTTGAACGTATATGTCAGTTGCTTCACCCCAATAACCATCAACATTGTCAAGCTCCACTAAAATCTGCACATCTTTAACCAGGTGGTTATCACTTCCAAGCTTCAGCGGGAACAATGACAGGTCTGCATCGCTTAGTGATGTTACGGCTGTTTCAAAATCGTTTAAATCCATACCGTTTATACCGCCCAATGCATCTGTTAAAGCGCTATCCCATAACCCGGTAATTGGTTCACCGGCGGCAACCTGTAACATTTTTATAATCTTACCGGTACTGCCAGGCATTAATGGAAAAGAAACATTTGAATTATCGTAATCAGCATTTGCAACAACGGCTTTGCCGCTGCTTGTACTGCTGGTACCAGGCTTTGGTGCAGGGTTTGGCGCTAACTGCTTAACAAGGCTTACCACCTGGTTTTTATGCTGAAACATTACCAGCATAATGGCTGCGATAACCAGCACTACGCCCAATGTGATTAGTATGTGTGAATGTTTCATGCTAAGAGAGGTTGTTAAAAATTAACTCGTTTATCTGCGATTGCCACCCGTTAAAAATGATGTCTGTAATATCTGCCTTTAGCGAACGGCCGGTATTTTGCCGGTAATATGCACTGGTTAGAATTGCCTCTTTATCAGTAACAAGCCTGTTAAGAGCGGCAACAATTTGGTCGGTATGGTTGTAAGTAAATAAGCCAAATAGGTAGACAGAATGAGCATTTTGCACAGCTTCAGCAACCTCTTTACAGGTTTCAATACGCGATGCATCAACGCCGCTTTGGGCTGCATTTATTGCCGTACCGGTTATATCGCCAACAGCGCTAACGCCAGTTTTGTATGCCTGGTATATTTTGTAGATCACAATAACAACGGCAATAGCAAGGCCAATGTATAAAGCCCAAATAACGTACTTCATTACCGGGTCTTTGCTTGCCTTGCCTAATGTATCTTTCAGTGTCATACTACTTTTTTTTGAGTAACCAAACAATAAGGCCGACTATGGCAACCACCAGCACCGCGGCTATAATGTACGTGGTGTATGTTGTTGCGGTGGCTGGCATAGGCGGTACACCGGTGCCAGGGCTTAACGTTGCCGCATTTAAACCGCTTTGCACACCTGAGGCCTGTATAACACTTACCGGCGGTGCTGATATGGTATTGTCGGGCGGAATGATGCCCTGGGCAACGGCCATGTTATACAACTGCAGTATAGCAGCATCCTGCGTGTTATGGTAAATGGTTGGCAATAATGTAACACGCTTACCCTGAAATTTACCATTGGCGCCGCTGCTGAAGGGGCCATTAAGATAGCCGCCAAAACCAGCGCCATAACTATCATTCGCTTTGGGGTCGGTGTAAAGCTGTTTATAGAACGTTGCAACCGCGGGCCAGTTACCGGCCGCCGCTGCCTGGTCTGCTTTGTAGTAAATGCCATGCCCGTTAAACAAGGATGAAAAAGAAGCCAGGGCACCACCCCAATTGCCCGTTAAAAGGTCACCCGCTCCGCTTGCTATTGACGCTACAGTATTTGCCATAAAAATTTATAATTGCGGCGGCTTACACGTGTTGCCACATTGCGCCGCGTGGTTTTTAATTTATTGAGCTGGTACCGCTGTTTGCTGCGTTGCCGCAGCCGCTTGCGCTTGCGCAATTATGTTGGCATGCTCCAGGGCTTTGTCAACCGGCGCGGCCGGTGCAGGTGATTCAGGCACCGCATTTTGTTCAGTTGCCGCCGGTTCTTCAGCTTGCGGGCCTTTTATTGTGCCCTCCATTGCTTCATCACTTATGCCGCTTTTTTGTGCGCTGTATTGCGACTGTACCAGCAAATCAATTGAATGATTTTTTATCGTTTCGCCCGTAACACCGGCGCTAAGCTTTGTAAGTGTTGTTGCCAGGCCGTGAAAAACACCTGCCTGCATGGTTGCTGACAAGGTTTTTACCCAGGCAATAAACTTCAGCGTTTTTGACTCCAAATCGGTTTCGTTAACCGTTTCATCATTGGGGTGCAATATGTCAATCGCTTTCGCAAGGTTGGCACTAACAGTTTGCCGAATATGCTCCGCAATATCGCCTGGTATTAAACAGGTAATAATATTGGTAACCGGGCTGTCAATAAATTTTCGCAGGTTTTGCACCAGGTCAATAGCTGGTTGTACATGGTCATTGATCCAGGCGTCTAAGTTGAAGCCAAAAATTATGTGGAGGAAACCGATAACTTTTACAAAAAATGCTTTCATATAAAAATGATTTGTTTAAACGTTTTGCAGTTCAGATTTTATTACAGCAATCTCCGTATCATGTATGCCCAGGCGCTGATCGTGTTCCTTTAGCTTGCCCTTTAATTCAACCAATGTTGCACGGAGGAAAAAACACACCGTTGTTAGCAAGCCTGAGATAATGGTACCGAAAAAGAAAAGAAGATCATTATTTGCCATAACACGCACTTTAAAACCAAAGGGCGCTAAACGCGCCCTTTAGCAACCAAAAACCAACTGCTGATGAAAAAATATTAAGGTTATTTACTCTGTAATGCCACCTTTTTAAGCGCGCCTGCATGGTCAATGTGGGCACCAAAAAAGAACTGGAATGTTGTTGTTGTGGCATCAGGTATAATGATGCTGTGCTGTGTGTCGTTGTCCAACTGCCAGTCTTCGCGGTCAACGATGATCATTTTATCGTTGGGGTTTTGCGGGCTGCCATAGCTTGCCAGCAAAAGGTTAACCGTTTGAGGGTCGCCAAAAAGGCTTTGCCCCTGTATGGTTAATGAATTTTGAAGCTGTGCAGTATTATTGGTGTTGATCTGCAAAAACGATACGCGGGTTGGGTGAAATTTTATCCACTCCAAAAACTCCTCAATTGAGTGGTCGCCGGTGCTTGCAGCTGTAAGGTTTGCAACGATAGCACCGGTTTTAATGGTGTTTGCGGGCAGCGTTGGCCTGTAACCAGGCGTTATATAAATACGTAACGGGCCGCCTGATGCATTGGTAACGGTAAAGCCAAAAGGCTTGTTTACACTGTTTGCCTTTTCAGAGGCAAAAGTATTGCGCGGGCCCACATTTATATTGGCGGGTAGTATGCCGGCGGGCCCTGGCTGTTGAATTAAAGTCATATAGAAAAAGTTAATTTTTGACGAGATGTTGTTTACTGGAAAATTTGGGCGGTGTGCAGGTTATGCAACCAGCTTTAATTTATTGCCCGTATCTACGCCGGTTGTGGCATTAACAACTTTTGTGAAGTGCATTATAATTACGCTTATAACTACACTGATTAGAATTGCAACCACAAGCTGCATCCAGTTTATTTTTTTGCCTTCCATGAGTGAAAAATTTTTATGTTTTTTGTTTGTGGCAACTAAATTGCAGTATGTAACCGGATGGGCTACAACGCAATGCAGTAGAGGGTTACAGCGTGATGCACCATGTTTTAAAAGGGGGTACAATGCACAAAAAGCCCCGCATAAAAATGCAGGGCGTGACCTCTAACTCCCATTATGAGAAAAACTATTTACGGGTTGCCTAATATTGTGTAGATATTGCTTACCAGTGCAGGCGGCAATATTTTTTGGCCTTTCTTTTTTGCATTACCTGTATATCGCTCAACCTCTGCTTTTAATTCTGCATTGGCGTTTATTAACTCCCATAGCGAACGCACATCTATTTCGTATTGCTTTGCAATTGTACCCAGGGTACTGCATTGTATGGTTGTTTCGGGCTTCATTCGTTGTCGCGTATTACTTCGCAGTAGTGAACATCTTTGTGCTTGTTTATCCTGTCGCGGCGGGCATTTATGCTTTGCCAGTTGCCGTACTTGCTTGCAAGGTTTACCGCACCATCGGTGGTTTTGAATAAAAACAAAATATTATAGTTGCAGGCAATTTTTGGCGGTACATGCTTTAAAAAGTGGAACATAAACAACAGGTCAAAATTGCGCATGCGGTGGTTTATAATAAGCCGTAATATTGGCTTGCTTATGTTTTCGTTAATATACTTTTGCGCATCTTCAAAAATAACCACTGCGTTAGCCTGGTACTTATTTAATATGTCCGCTGCCTGGTTTACTTCGTCTTCGTCCTGCACAAAAACAACACATTTTTTGCCTTTCCACTTTTTTAGCTCATCCACTGTAACCACATCAAAATCTGCATAGGCAGGGTGCCTATCGGTGTTTATTACGATAACAGCTTTACCGGTTTTTTCAGCCACCTGCAAAGCCGTGGTTGTTTTACCGGTTCCACGGTTGCCCACTAAAAGCAAAAGGTAATTTATACGGGTGCCCATGTTTTTATAGTTGGTAGTATTCAGCCACGTTACCGGCTATTGCAGTTGCAAGGCCTGCATAAAATAATAATTCGGGTGGTATTTTACCGGCGTTCTTTTTTACCATCATACGCAGGCCCGGGCGCATCATTGCCATTTGTTTTTCACTAAAACCAAGATTGCTGATAAACGCATCAATAGTAGCGTCAAGCTGTACCAGCTTCGCATCATTGCCGCTGTAGGTGTTTATCACTTCAACCCTGGCATTACTATTGGCTTCTTTCTCCGCCCGCAACTGCATAAGCCTTGCAAAACCATTTTCAGCGTCAATAGCATTGGCACGTTTCTTACACTTTTTGTGTGCCATTATTTTAAAAACAGTGGTTTGCGCACTGTCTAAAACAGCAAAGGCGGTATCAGTAATGGCATCTATATAATCGGGGTCTTGCTCCGCTTGTTCTTCAGCTTCGCCCGGCCCATCTTCTTTGTTTTCATCTTTAGGTGGGTTAGGCTCTTTGTGCTCGGTTTGCTCTTCTAACAACTCGTAAGCATCTTTAAGGCTTTTGTTTTCACCATTAACATTTATAGTGTCGGTAAGCATATTAAAAGGATTGATATTTTTTTGCAATGGTTATCATCTCTGCGAGAAAGGCGAATTTCGCAGTCACTTTTTGAGGGTTGAACATCAGGCCTAAACTAACATCTGAAACATTATCCAGAATTGTTTTTATTTTTGGTTTTTCCGCAAACACGCCATCTTTCAAAAGGCCGAACATCTCACATATTTTAAACAACGTTTCCTTTGTTGTTTTCAGGTCAGATGCCATAATAATGGCAAGCCGCTTTAATTGTTCAATATCCGTTTCGTTCTCAATGGCAGTTAAAAACGTGGCAATAGATGTATTTTCTATTTGCATAATTCAATTGTTTTTATGTGGATGTGATAGTAACCGTTGTTTAAAAGCTTTGGTGCAACATCTTCAGGCACGGCAAAACTGCGTTCACCCTGCACATGGTTGTAGTTAATGGCAAAATCAATACACTGCCTTATAAAATGCCCCCTGGTCTTGCTGATACCGGCGGCAATACGGGCATCTGCAATTGCTGCAACATGGTTAAATTCATCTTCAGTGCAACGCTCAGTCCATTGGTAGGCTTTTGGGTGCTTATTAGTACGGGCTTCTTTTTCTTCAGCGGGCACCGTGGCGGCGGGTTTTTGATCTTCAGCCATGTTTTTAAGCTTAATGTTATACCCCAAATTTGAAAGCAAAAGGCCGGAATTAAATTCCGGTCTTGGTGTTTGGCTAAAGAAAAAAAACAGGCTTTTTGCACTGTTTTAGATGTAAAAAGTTTAAAAATGTTTTGTAAAAAGGCAATTCTTCTTACTATCTTACTACAAAAAGTTGTAAAAACCTGATATTCAACCATTAACATATTAAAATGATTAGAAAGGTGTTTTTGTTTTTAAGCTGGTAAAAATTAAGTGGTTGATAATGAGAGCATTAAAAATTTTGTAGTAGGATGGTTTTACAGAAAGTTCTTACTACAAAACTGTAGTAGGTGTAGTAAGATTGTAGTAAGAACGTTTTTAAAGTTCTTACTACAAACAAAAACCAATGCCAGCAACGTTTTCAGCGGGTTTGTAGTAAGATAGTAAGAATATTACTGTATAAAGAGTATTATTATATAAAGCCGGGGTATTTGCTACTACGCGCGGGCGGGAGTACTGCACAGGCGTTATATGCGTTGAAGTACTGTAACGCATGCCTATGCGATGGCTGTAGCCAACCGTTATTTGTGTGGTGGGTGATGGCGTAGATATCGCCACGCATAATAAAAGGTTGCGGCCCGGTGGTAACTGCTTTTTAGCTGCTGCGGACCGCCACGCACATTTTTGTGAGGTAGGCCCCGGGAAAACACCAGGGTATATTTTGCCGGTAATATCGCAGGATGCGGCGGTGGTGGAATCTGCTGTATGATCTGCGCGCAGATCGTAGTCTTATATCGCAGGATGCGGCGGTGGTGGAATCTGCTGTATGATCTGCGCGCAGATCGTAGTCTTATATCGCAGGATGCAGCGGTGGTGGAATCTGCTGTATGATCTGCGCGCGCAGATCATAGGCTTATATCGCAGGATGCAGCGGTGGTGGAATCTGCTGTATGATCTGCGCGCGCAGATCATAGGATAAAATAAAAAAGCGATGCTTACCGGTAAACATCGCTTTAAAAGAAGTGTGGCGCCACACGCAGAAAAATAAGTGATAAGCAGCTATGTTAAGGTAAGCCCATTTCAGCCGCCTGGTGGTTGGTTAATTGATCGGTTGTTATACCATTCTCAAAATATGCATCTAAAACGGCAATTATTTTTTCTTCCAAGCCGTTGAGCATGACATTTACACTCTTTTGATGATTTTGAAAAAAGTCGGGCCGAAAGTTAACTTTTACTATTATATCCACCGTTTGCATACAACGGGTGGTGTCACAGCCCTGTAATATTATGTATGGCATAGTTGCTTTATTTTTAGTTTGATAAAATTTCGCAGGCTTTCCAATCTTCAAAGCGGGTATTATTCTCACAATTGTGAAAAAATGTTGGGTTAAGCAGGTCGGGAAATGTCTCCAGCGCTTTTTCAATGGTGCTGTACTCAAATCTCCGTAACAGATAGTTGTAGTATATAACCACTATAATTTTCATGTTACTTTATTTAAAGTATGATAAAATGTAATTACGCTATAGTGGTGGCATGGCATCCATTTTGCGGACAAAGTTTTTGCGGGCTTTTTTGTAAAGCTCCCGTTCCCTAAAATCATTGCCAATATAACGGTAATCGTGCAGAGCTTCAGGTTGCGGGTAATTCATGTAAAGGCGCTCAGTACGCATGCCGCGCCGGGTACGGCCCTGTATATCCAGTGTGCGCCACCCTTGCAATGCATCATCGTATAACTGGCAGGGGTAATGTGTTACTAAAATTTTTACCGGCAATGCTGCCATGGCGCCTAACAACTTTAAATGCGTTGCATTATCACGCATTTCAAATTTGTAATATGCCTGGTCGGTGGTACGGGTTTCAGAAAGGTAGGGCGGGTCCAGAAACACAAAAACCTGCGGTACCAGCTCGGGCGGCAAACAATTTATATAGGCCGGTACAAATGATATCGCATCGTTATTTATGGCGGTTATTCCAGGAATGGTTTGCCAGGCGGTAACAACTGCAGCATCCATATCAATTGCGATGTTGGCCATGGGCGCCCTTAGCTTGTTTGCCAGCACCCCGCAATTACCGGCAAGGCCGCTTATAAATATACCGTGGGGTGGTATTTGGTTAATGATGGCCTGGAACACTCCACTGCCATTTTTACCGCCGTTATATGTTTGGTAGGGGCGGTTCACAGAACGGCATCGTGTTGGTGCATTGAAAAAAGCAAAGCCTTTTTATCTATTTCTGCCTGGCTTTTTAGCTGTTGCAGGAACGTATTAAATAAATCCATTTTCCACGGCTCGTTTAACTCAAGGGTAAAAATTTTGTCTCCATTGGCCTCAAGCCGAAATGCATATCTATTTTTAGTTCGCTTCCTGCTTGCCTCATTTAATCCGTCCATTATTTCAAAATGGTCAATGGCATGTATTACCCTGTTGCGATCGTGCAGTAATCCTAAATTATCACTCATAGCTGGTGGTTTGTTTCTCCCTCAATAAATAGTTTGCCGTCCATTGTGTTTTGGTCAAGCCAAATGGCTTGCAGGCTTGTTAGCAGGGCTTCGCCGTATGCCTCGTATGGTTTGCCGTTTATGTACTCAATAAACGCCTCACCTTGTTTTAAATACGCCCGGCCGTTAAAAATTACTTTGTTCTCAAGCACCGGTTTTAAAGTGGGTGGGGTACCAAAAAGGTCTAATTGTGTAAGATGTGGCGGCGGTATATGTATGCCTTTGCGTTTGCTCATATATAAACTGTATTTTCAAAAAGAATAATGCATTTTACAATGTACTCCGCTATGTCTACTAAAACTGCATCGCCAATTGCGGCGATCGCAGATCTGTCCAACCCTTTGGAAAGCCCATAATCGCGGTGTACGTTTCTGTTATTTGTGCGCGGGTGAACCCGTTTAATTGGCACTGGTAAAATAACCTGTCGGTATGGCCGTCCAAGTACTTCAGTAATTTCTCTGAAGATTTGAACATTCCCGATTTGTCGCCGTCCGACTTCAGCGGTGTAGGCAACAATGAAAAGTCTTTCACGGGTGTGCGGGTAACCAAACTCGCAAGCCCGTAAACATTCCCACTGCGCATGGTACCCGATTTTGGCAAGGTCAAAAAGGATAATTTCAAGCCCTTTGTTTCGCAGCTGAGAAGAATTTTCAATAATGATGTACCGGGGACTGCATTCGCATATAATTCGGTAATATTCAGCCCACAACCGGCTTTCCCTTCCCACGATGCCTGCACCGTTGCCAGCAACGCTAATATTTTGGACATGGAAAGCCTCCCGTGAGTATATCAACTGCAGCGGGGTTGTGCAGGCTTCTAATGTCGCGGTATTGTGTTGCATGTTTAAAATGTTGCCTTAAAATTTGTTTTCTAAAGTGGTTTATCTCGCATACCCATTTTGTTTGCAGGCCGGCGCGCTGCGCGCCCAGGCTAAAACCGCCAATACCTTCAAACACGCCGGCATGTGTGGTTAGTGTCATGGTTTGTATTGGTTGTTTGCAAATGCGTGGTAGTATTCAAGCGTACCAATATTTTTACCCTTTGTTACCCGCAGCTTCCACACGCGCACGGGAAAATCACTATCTTTAAAACGATGTCCCATTTGATCAAAACCGTTCTTTTTTAGCGCAATACCTACGTTGCGGTCTTTCAGGTTTTTATTACCGGTTTCAAGGCTCAAAAAATCGCGTATGGCGGTGGCAGGTATAAGGTGAAACGGCTTGCCTGCCTCAGGCTTGCTAAAAAAACTGTTTACATATTCCTGCTCCTGGGTAACTGATAAAAATTGTTCATTGTTCTTTGTAAGGGCTTCCATGTCTTCAGTTTTTACAAAGTAGCTGCCGGGATTGTTATTGTAGTAATGGTAGGCCTCCGTCCAAATGTCATCAATCTTTATTTTTTTGTAAGCTTCATCAATACTCAGCACCCTGAAGGCCGGGTAGCGCCGGTTGCCGCTGGTATCTGTTAAAAAATCATCTTCATTGGTACCGGCTAAAAAATTACCCAGGCGGTAGCCCTGTACCTCAAGGCGCCCGTAAGGTTTGCGGCCTTTTATTTCGCTCAGGGTTATAATGTACTTCATAGTATTGGCATCTGCACGGTTAAGGGCTTTTATTTGCTCCTCAATGTTTATAAGCCAATATTCACTAAGCTTCCAAATGGTGTCTTTACTCCGCAAATCAATTTCACCGTTAAACATGTAATCTTTTAGTTCAGGCGGGCAAAACCAGTTGTATAAAGTTGTTTTGCCTGCACCCTGGCCACCAGTGAGCGTAAAACAGGTGTGATTCTGGCACCCCTTTTTTATGAGTGCATTGGCCACGCTGCTGGCAAACCATTTGGTAAGGTGATATTCAAAAAGCGGGTTATTGGTTGTTTGTATATAGCCGCACAGCTTTTTTATTGCCCCTTCACTGCATTTATAACTAACATAGGTTAAGTAGTTAACCACGGGGTTTATCTCTTCTGTATAATTGCTGTAAAGAAACATTTCAATATTTGATGGGCTGCAACTTTTAAGGCCTGAAAACCCGGCCTCTATGCTGATGGTATTAAGTTGCTCATTTGTTAATAGAATAAAATCCTTTTCTTTTTTGTTGGGGCTTTTTGAAGTGTTAGCAGGCCTCCAAAGTATGCGGCCCTTTATAACATCGCGCCTAAACTCGTACTTGCTGCAAAGCCAATCCCACATTTGCTTTAACGCGCTATAATTAATCTCCTCTTTTTTTGCCATTGTGCGGGGTTATTGTTTGCTGCAGTTGGTTTAGTTTATAATCAATGCCGGTAACCCATTCGTGCAGGCCTAAAATCAATTCCTGCGTATAAAGCACTTCACCGTGCATGCTAACTGGCATATCACGTATTACTTCCCGCCCGCCTGAAGCAGCGGTATTTTCTGCGATGGGCACCGGTGCTGATCTGTTTTCCTTCGCTTTGTTCTCCAGGGCTTTTACTATGCCCTGGCTTGCTTCAATAAACTGTATTACCAAATTCACTCGCTGCACCTGGTAATTAAGATTTATTTCCATACCGGCAACCGCTTTGCCCTCCGCCCGGTACTTATCAATTGTTGCCGCATATTTTTCAATATCTTCCTGCCAGCGGGGTATTGCGGTTGCCAGCTTTTCAAGCACGTATGCATATTGTTCGGCTTCAAGGTGCATGGGGTTACCGTGCAGGCAGGGTTATAATGTTAAACCGGCGGCTGTCTAAAAAGTCATCTTCAGTCAAATTCTGCGATGTAAAAATTAATTGTGGCACTGCACATTCCTGAAAGTTGCGGGCATAAGGGTAACGAACGCCGATTTTCTCAACAGATGCCATTTGCTTTATAAAGGGTGTTATAGCCCTTACTCCCTCAACCACAATGGGCAGGCCTGTTATAATGGCCTCGCGCAGCGCCGGTGTAAGTTTGCGGCGTATATCTTCAAAATCAATAACAGTGCAATTGCCGCCGGTTAACTCAAATGCTTTTTTACTTTTGCCGGAACCCTGCGGGCCCAGGATAATTGTTGCTTTTTGCATGTTTAAAAGCGTTTACAACTTATGAGTGTATAAAAAACCATGAAATAACTGTATATCAATATAATTGCGCAAAAGGCAACCATAGCTTTTTGATGATGGGTGTATGTGCCGTGAACTTGCCAGAGGGAAACATCAACGTTTAGGCTTAGTTTAACCAGGGCTGTCGTAAAAACAATTGCAATAATAATGTGCACTGCAGCAATAAAGCATAAAGCGGCGTTGGCTTGCTGTTCTCTCATTATTGAAAAGCTTTGTGGTTGTTGGAAAAATTGTTGAAAAGTGAAAGGTGCTCTTTACCGCTGGTTAGCAGGATGGCTTCAATACCGGAAATTTTATTTTCAACGGTGTTGTAAAAATTTGCCAGGTCGCCGTTAATGGTGTTATCGCGAACCATTATAAAACGGGTGTTGTATATGTCACGCTTAAGGCTTGCCAGGCCATAATAAATTAATGATTTTGTTTCATCTGTCAGGCCTGTAATGGCCTGCATATCTTTTTGTAAAAGAAATTCATCGGTGGTGGGCATTATTTTAGTTTTTTGTTGGGTGAGAAGATATTTTTTCGGCCTCGGTAATGGCTTCCTGGCATATATCTTTAAAACTGGGATTTTGTACAAAAATTTCGGCCAACATATCCGTTAGGCCCTCAGCGGTGCCCCGCATAAGGGCGCTTACCGTATACCCCCTTTTTTTTATAAAATGGGAACATGTTATTTGAACCGGGGTAGCTTTTATATGTATTAAAAGTTCCTCATCATTTTGTGGCATGGTGGTTATTTTTAAATTTCTGTTAGTTGAATAATTATTTTACCGCTTTTTTCGCGTACGGTTACTTGTGGCTTATCGGGTGGTGTGCTTATATGCAGTTGAGCGGCAAGGGGATTGTTATCAAAAACTTTAGAGCCATAGTTGCATGCTTGCGGCATGGTCATATTTTCCGTATGCGTTTTTGTTTCGGGCTCACCAGCGCTATTATAGCTGTTTGTTTTTACCTGCCATTGCGTTGCGCTCATTGCATTTTTTTTAATGGTTGTGAATGATGGGCTTTGTATGCCATGCAAAACTGGTAAGCGCCGGAGTGTACATGGCTGCCTATTAAATCTGGGCCGTCAAAATCTTTTGCGCCGGTGCTGTACATGTAAAAAATACTTAGCAGTTCACCGGTAACAGCGTTGCAGGCCTGCCTTATGCGATTGGTATTTTGCTCAATGGTGCCGCTTTGCAGGTCAACGGTAATGGTTATTGTTGTTTCCATGTTTAGTAATTGTTTTGGGTGAAGAAAGGTTTGCAGGTTTCTTTAAGTTCGTCAAGCGACATTTTTTCTGTGAGCCATCGTAAAGCAAGTGATGAAGCCACTGCCGGATGTTTTTCCTTATAACGTTCAAACTTGCTTTTCAAGCAATCAAGCTCTGCGTCCCTTTTGTGTATATATGCTTGCAGGGCTGTTTCAAGTGTAAGCATGGTTTAATTTTCGTTTATAGCCCTGGTAATGTATTCTTCAGCCGCCCACGTCCACTCTTTATAGGTTGTTGGTTCATCTATGTAGTCAACATCATTTATCCATTGCCGGGCACCTATAAGGGCTGCAACTTCAAACACGTTGGCTGTGGGGGGGGTAACATTCATTGCAAGGCATGGTTAAAAAGGCAAATCGTTTAATGCGTACTTCTTAATCACGTATGGTCGCCTGTGGGGGTTATAACTCCAGCGTTTTATATACGCAATTTTCTTTCTTATCAGGCTTTGGTATGGGCGCAAAAAGTTGCGTTCCTGTATTCGCCAATTGCCGCGTAAAAAATTTGGCCGTCTCATAACTATGCTGTTTTTTGGGGTTTGCGGGCCTCAGCATACCCACGCTGAAAGCTATCTATGTCGTTAATGGGTATGCTTAACAGTGGGCTAATGGCTTTGGCCTCACGTTCAGTAAGCTTTGCATCGCGGGTTACCTTTTCGTAAAATGTGCTTTGGCTCCAGCCTGTGGCAGTGCAAATGGCTTCGCGCTTTTCCGTTATTTCGGCGCGCAATTTTGCATAGGCGGCGCGTAAGGGGTGTACTTTTTTGTCCCTTTCTAAGGGGTGCACTAATTGTTTAGGCATAAAATTTTGTTTTAAATGGTGTGGGTGTTGTAGCGTAGGTTAGGCAACGGCGGTTTAAGCAACGGCCGCGGCTGCTTTTAACAATTGTTTATGCGCTTCAGTAAGTAACTGTTCAGGCTGGTTAAGGTCGAAATACCGCATAACCAAACCAGCAACTATGTGCGATATTTCTGTGTCTGCACCGGCGGGTATATATAGCCATTCCCGAACGGTACGCAGGCTTTTTAGCCCGCAAAAAGCGGCAAGGGCTGTTATTCCATCTTCCACGCCTAATTCTCCAAATTTTGCCCGTATAAGCTCTGCCAGGCGGTATTTAGCCTGCACCGGCAAAACGCTGCCAGTGGTTAAGCCCGGCGTTGGCTGGGTTACCGCCCTTTGTACGCCGTGCAGTACATTGTTTTTTGTTTTTTGTTGCATTTGTAATTGGTTTTGCATACTTTTAGCTAAGCCGCATTTTTGCGGTTGACTTCATTTCTGTTGTCGGGTGTAAAAGTGTGAACCATTTTGGAAATAACCAAATATATTTTTGAAATATTCAGAAAATTAAATGAAAACATCTAAGGACAGGTTAATACAATTCATTGAGAGCCAAAACATAACGAAAGCGAACTTTGAGCAAAAAAATTCTTTGTCAGGGGGTACTTTTAGCAGTAAAAGCGATATTACAACGGGCAAACTTCTGGAAATATCCAAAAATTACCCGCTACTAAATATGGATTGGGTGGTTACTGGCCGGGGTAAAATGCTGAATGATACGCCTGAAGGCGCGCAAAAAAGTGAGGTGGCGGAATCTGATAACTTGATGCACGATGACGGGGCGCCCTATGGCAGCAATATAACACAGCAAACTTTGCTAAGCCTGGCAAGGGGTAACGAAAAATTAAGCCAGGCCAATGCAGACCTGGCTTTAAACGCATTAGAATTAACGGGCATGTTAAAGGCTACTGGCAATGTTCAACAAGAAAATAGGCAAGCCTATGACGCCAAACTCGCTGATTTTCTGGAATTATTATCGCGTGTTGCGTCTGGTGAAAAATTTGCGTCACATGAAGAGGCGTACGCAGCTTACAGCAAACACATTTACGGTAAGAAAGTGAATCGGACTTAAAATAGCACTCGTGAAAATTGGGGCAAATGCTGCAATCGTTTTGCATGAAGGGTAGATTTAGTGAAGGAATAATTAAACACAACGGTTGCATGCATATAACAGTTGCCTTAAAATACCATTAAACCAAAAACAGAAAATATGCTTGCCCTTTTACCAGGAGAAGAAATTATTACCAGCAGTAATAATGATGTGCTGGTACTAACAAACCGGCGGCTTTACTGCAACTTTAATAAATACGGCCAACAGCACGAACAAACCATAACGCTTGAAAATATTACATCGTGCGAAATGATAGTTGTAAATTATTTCTGGTTGCTAATTATCGCAGCTGTGCTTGTTATAGTTGTATTGGCAGTTGCGCAAACCAACCCAACGCCATTGCTGCTGGTAGCCCTTTTTTGTGCTATCGGATATTTTGCCACGAAGCGGAGTGAGGTAGTAATTTATTCGTCCGGTACCAAAATAAAAATTCAAACCGGTAAGCTTACAACAGAACAAATAAAAAGCTTTATGAGTAAAGTTGAAGATGCAAGAAACCGGCGCCTGGCAACGGTGCATTAACCAAAAATGAATAAGGCCATAGACCTGGCATAGACCGTATAACAGTATGAGAGATAAAGCGGTGGTGTTACTCCCTCCCTCACCGCGAGGAATAAAAAAAATTACAAGGCCTTCCTCATGAAGGCTTTTGTAATTTAATGGCTGTTGTAAACAGCAGCCTGTTTATATTATTAAAGCATCTTTTTTACTCTTCCCTTAGTGCATCAATTTTCTTTAACAGTCTTTTACACTTATATCCAGGTGAAGATGCAGCTATACAGGGTTAAACAATACAGGCGCAATTTAAAAGCATGCAAAAACAGTAATACGAATATTAAAGCAGTGACTATATTTGCTGCGTATGCATTTTGACCAAAGCAACAATATTAAAACGATACTGCTGGCGGATGACGATATAGACGACCGCGATTTTTTTAGCGATGCGCTTAAACAGGTATCGGGCACTACAGAATTGGTTTTGGCAGAAAATGGCATTGAGTTAATGAATAAGTTGCACCATTCGTTGCCCGGTAAGGCAGCCCTTATTTTTCTTGACCTGAACATGCCGCTTAAAAATGGTTACGAATGCCTTGCTGAAATAAAACAACAACCGGCGTTTAAACACTTGCCCGTTATTATATTCTCCACTTCGCTGCAACCAGAAACTGTTAACAACGTATACAGGCAGGGCGCCAGCCTGTACATTGTAAAACCAAACAGTTTTAATAAACTAAAAGACATAATAAAGCACGTTTTATCACTCAATTGGTCTGGTGCACCTGTACAACCTTCAAGGGAAAAATTTATATTGCAGTCATAATCAGCGTTATGCAACAATCTTCTGCGCCTGCTTTTTTATCCGGCGGCGGGGAAATGGGTGACCTCACCCGAAACTTTAACTGGTCAGCCACG
>JABDGS010000046.1 GCA_013285915.1 Bacteroidota bacterium | reverse complement strand
GCGTTTGCCTCGGCGCGCAATTTATAGCAAATGTTTTGGGTGAGGAAGTATACCAAGAAATTGGCTGGTGGCCTGTACAAAAAAATGGTGATCACCCCTTAACCAAGGGCCTGCCCGCAGAATTTATAACCTTTCACTGGCATGGGGATACTTTTAAATTACCAAAAGGTGCAGTGCAACTATTTAAGTCGCCGGTGTGTGAGCAACAGGGGTTTGCTTACGGTAATAATGTTGCAGCCCTGCAATTTCACATGGAAGTAAAACAGGATCTGCTGGAGGGTATGACAGAAAATGAAGGGCAGGAATTAACTGGTACAGGTTATGTTCAAACTGCAGCTACAATTCAACATCATATCGAATTAGAAGTGCTAAAACAAAATGCGTACATGCGCCTGTTTTTAGAAAATTTCATAAATTTCTAAAATATATTTGTATATACAAATATAATCACCTTACCTTTGTTTTGTCATTTAAAAAAAGGTTTGCATTAAAAGGCATGAAAACATCAGAAAGCAGGTTTAGAAGGTGTATGTATTTTTCGTCAAACGCGCTTGCGCGTAAAATGGAAAGGCTTGCCAATGAAAGTTGGCAGAGGGTTGACTTAAGCCCAAGCCATGCCTACCTGCTTATGATTGCTATTGAAGAACCAGGGGTACAGCCGGGTACTCTCGCAGGAGAGCTACAGTTAAAACCCAGCACCATCACACGTTTGATAGAAAAGCTTGAGGAAAAAAAACTTGTAGTGCGGTTTACCGAAGGCAAAACAACAAATGTGTATGCCACGCCAAAGGGTAAAGAACTTCTGCCACAATTAAAAGAATGTTTGAAGGATTTTTACGAAGGTTATACGCATGTACTTGGCAACGAGGAAAGCGCTAAGCTGGTCGCGAATATGAATAAGTTATCCGACGAATTACCGGGGTAATTTTTTTAACTCAATATTTGTATATACAAATAATTAATAAATATTTCATCATCACTTAACAAAAACACTATTATGAAATACGTAGTAACAGGTGGCGCAGGCCACATATCAAAACCGCTAACCCTGCAATTATTAAAGGCAGGCCATTTAGTAACAGTAATTGGCCGCAGCGAAGCAAACCTTAAAGATGTTGTTGATGCAGGTGCAACAGCCGCTATAGGATCCGTTGAAGACGTTGAGTTTTTAAACGCAACATTTACCGGCGCAAACGCAGTGTACACCATGGTGCCACCAAATTTCGGCGCAACAGACTGGAAGGGTTATATTGAGCAGGTTGGTAAAAACTATGCAGCGGCTATTAAAGCGGCGGAGGTAAAATACGTTGTAAACCTTAGCAGTATTGGTGCGCATTTATACGATGGCTGCGGCCCGGTAAGTGGTATACACCGTGCTGAGCTTGCATTAAATAGTTTAACCAATGTTACTATAAAGCACCTGCGCCCGGCATTTTTTTATCAAAACCTGCTGGCCAATGTTGGCTTAATAAAGCAGGCTGGCATTATGGGTGGTAATTATGGCGGCGAAGGTAAAACTTTTGTTATCGTTGATCCGACTGATATAGCTGCGGTTGCTGCCGAAGAACTGCTTGACCTAAGCTTTACCGGCCACTCAATAAGGTATATTGCCAGCGATGAATTAAGTACCACAGATATTGCAAAAACTATTGGTGATGCCATTGGCAAGCCGGGCCTGCCATGGGTTGTATTTACTGACGATCAATCATTACAAGGCATGCTTGGGGCTGGCTTGCCAAAAGAAATTGCCACTAATTACGTAGAAATGGGCCACGCTTTAAGCAGCGGTTTAATGACAGAAGATTACTGGAAACACCGCCCTGAAACATTTGGCAAAGTAAAGATGGCTGACTTCGCAAAAGTATTTGCCGCAATTTACAATAGCGATGCACAACCAGCAGGGCATTAGTATTTGTTGATATGATAACCTGTTTGAAAAAATATTGCAGGACAGTCCCGCATCGTCATGCTGAACTTGTTTCAGCAACTCATATGCAATTAGCATAATTGTTAACCATAAAACCAAAAACACATGAAAGCAGGTATTATTGGCTCAGGCGCTGTGGGCCAAACACTTGCCAAAGCATTTAAAAGCGAAGGCTATGATGTTATGCTTGGCACACGCAATACTTCAAAAGCTGAAGTAGTAAAATTTAATGAAGAAACAGGGATTGATGTTGGCACATTTGATGAAACCGCAACGTATGGCGACATACTGGTGCTTACCACAAAGGGCTCGGCCGCTATTGAGGCAATACAATTAGCCGGCATTGAAAACCTGGGTGGCAAAATAATAATCGATACCACTAACCCAATAGCACCGTTGCCACCAACAAATGGTGTGTTGCATTTTACCACCACACTGGAAAGCTCAATGATGGAGCAACTGCAGCAAGCTGCCCCCAATGCAAAATTTGTAAAAGCATTCAACACAGTGGGCAATACACTTATGTATAAACCCCAATTACCCGGCGGAACACCAAGTATGTTTATTTGCGGAAATGATGATACTGCAAAACAAACAGTAACAAAAATATTGGATGCATTTGGCTGGGAAACAGAAGATATGGGTACGGCTGAAGCTGCCCGTGCCGTTGAGCCTTTATGTATTCTTTGGTGCATTCCGGGCTTTTTAAAAAACGACTGGGTGCACGCTTTTAAAGTATTAAGGCCGTAGCTAATTTATTGTTTTTCTAAAGGGCACTTTTAGGGTGCCCTTTTTTATTTGCCATACCTGAATATGCAGCGTTTATTTTTTGCAACATTCTTAAATAATTATTATTTTGGGCCTTGTAGCAAACCGTTATCTCTATGACTGCAAAACAACCGGATGCTGTTGGCAAGCCCGGAAAAGCCAAAGTAAGAAACGACCCACGCACACTGCACCTGGCAAGCTTTTTAGAGCCTGGTAAGCTTCCCCGCATACCTGCAAAGCATGATTTAATTAAGAAAATGCGGCATCCGTTAAGGATGATGCTGAATTTTAACCTGCATAATTGTACCTGTGCAGCAGCTGCACACATGGCGGCTTGCTGGACATCACATACAGGTGTTGAGAAAAGCATTTCTGACAAAGCAATCCTTCGTGCTTATTGCAAAATAAGCGGCTATAATCCTGTCACTCACAAAAACGATATTGGCGCTTGCGCTCTGGATGTGCTTAACTATTGGCGCAAAACGGGCATTGGCAGGGACAAAATACTTGCGTTTGCATCAGTAAACCACCGAAAACGTGAATTGGTAAAACAAGCTGTTTACCTTTTTGGAGGCGTATATGCTGGCCTGCAATTGCCCAAAAGCATTATAGGGCAAAAAGAATGGGAAATTCCAGAGGAAGGGCTTAAAGGAAAGGGTAGGCGGGGCTCATTTGGCGGCCATGCCGTTAGTGTTTTGTCATATAATCAACAAGGCCTTACATGTATAAGCTGGGGCATTGCCAAAAAAATGTCGTGGGCCTTTTGGGAAGCATATGCTGATGAAGCTTATGCGCTTATTTCAAAAGATTTCTTTAAGGGCAAGCGCACACCAAATGGGTTTAATTTAAAAACTATGGAAGCAGATCTAAGCAAAATTACCCGGCAAAAAGTTACGTTTGCAAAACAGCTTGCAAAGTTGCAGGATGCATAACAGATTGAAAACTGCATATACCATGCGATTAATTTTTAACCAATAAAACCGTAATTTATGGGACACGCAAAAAGCGGCGCCACAGGCAAAGAAGCAATTGCTAAAAAAGCCGCCGCACCAAAAAAAGCAGCATCACCAAAGAAAAAAGCAAAGAAGGCAGCAGCTAAAAAGAATTTAGGCGGCCGCGGCTCTACAAGATAAATTACTCACGCTAAAACACAACAATATGCCAGGTTTAAATAAAGGCGCGGCCGGCAGAGATACCGCACCAAAGAAAAAAGCAGTACTAAAAAAACAAATCAAAAAAGCAGCGAAAAAAGCTGCACCTAAGAAAAAGCCGTTAGGCAACGGATCAAATAGGTTGTAACACAAAGCAAGCGTACGTTTCAAATAATGTACCGCCCCAGTTGCACCACCTTTATGCCGGGGATGAGCCTGTTTGCACAAACTAATTAACAAGATAAATTATTCACACTAAATACTAAATATTATGCCATGGGCAAAGAAGGGGGACGCCGGTGATGAGGCTGCTCCAAAAAAGCAGCACCGAAAAAGCAGGTTAAAAAAACAGCTAAAAAGGCAGCACCAAAGCAAAAGCTTTTAGGAAACGGTGGCAACCGTATGTAACTACTGTTACACAAAGCAATAAATTATACCAGCGCTGCCACATTGGCAAACGCTTTGGCTTTAATAATATGGCAAAAAATTATTAACTTTAATACATATCACCATGCCAGGAATGCGACGCAATGCCAGCGGTAAGGATGCGGAACTAAAAAAAGCAGCACCGAAAAAACAAGCAAAGAAAGCAGCAAAAAAGTCAGCACCAAAAAAGAAGCTTTTAGGCAATGGAAGCAATCGAAAATAAGGAGTCAAAAATATTAGCCCTTATACACCGGCGACTTTACATCGTGGTAAAATAAAAACATCCAGTGCTGCTGTTGCCCTTCCTGCCACCATTGCTGGCGTAACTGCATGCACTTTTTGCCGTCGTAATCGTACTTGGCTACAAATTTATTTTTCATTTGCTGCAATTGGGGTGCGTCATCGCCGCCAAAAAAAATCGTTTCGCCATCTTCCTCAATCCAGTACACCTGGTGGTAAGGACTATGTGCGCCTGTAACATGGTAACGTATGTAGTTATCAATCGTTCCGTCACCATCTAATAAAACAACATTGCTGCTGCTTTCCAATACTGAAATTTCCTCCGTCATGTAAGATGGAAACCCCGTATCCATTGCGTACTGCAATTCTTTTTGCTGCACGTAGTATACAGCGTTTGGGAATGATATGTGAAAATTGCCAAGCCTGTCTTTTATGCTGACCCCGCCTGCGTGGTCTTTGTGCAGGTGGCTCATCAGTACTTTTGTAATATGCTCAGGTTGTATTCCATTGGCCTTTAGGTTGGCAAACAATTGCAGTTCGCCATTGGTTGAAAAGCCAAGGCCGGTATCAAGCAACAGAACATCCTTTTTGGTTATAACAACAAACGGCAGCACTTCCACCAATAAGCTTCCAACCGCACGCTTTTGCAAATCGTCTTCTTGTATGTTAAATGGGACGAATATTTTGCTTTTATCTATTGTAAAAACACCTTCTGATAATGGTATTACCTGCATAGTTTGCCCCCTCCGCCCCCTAAAGGGGGAACTTATAAACAACGTAAATTTATTTTTCTCGCGCTCATTACAAAGATACATGCATTCTATATTTTACTTACCAGTCAGCAAGGCTAAAAGAGCATTTACAAAAAAAATTTGGATGTAGTTAATATTTAATCGTAATATTGCGATTGAATTATGGGAGCAACAAAAACAGAACTATTTACAAGGCAACAAAATGAGCTGGCTGCGATGGCAAAAGCAATAGCCCACCCGGCACGTATTGCAATATTGCAACACCTGGTTAAAAAGAATGCATGTGTATGTGGTGATATTGTTGATGAGTTGGGCCTTGCGCAGGCAACAACCTCGCAACATTTAAAGGAGCTAAAAAACGCTGGTATAATTCAAGGCAATATTGAAGGTGTAAATGTTTGTTATTGTATCGATCCAAAGGTGTGGAAGAAGTACTCAGCGCTTTTTAACTCGTTTTTCCAGGAGGTTGATCTAAAGGGTAATTGCTGTTAAATTTTTTTAACCAGATTAATCGTAATATTACAATTGAATATCATGACAACGATAAAAGAAACCGTAAAACAAAAGTATTCCGAAATTGCCCTGCAAAGCAGGGAAACCAACCAGGCGTCATGCTGCGGCTCGGGTTGTTGCAGTACCGATGTATACAACATTATGACCGACGATTATAATGATGTAAAAGGTTATAATTCCGATGCAGACCTTGGCCTTGGTTGCGGATTGCCTGTGCAATATGCCCATATACAAAAAGGCGATGTTGTTATTGACCTTGGCAGCGGCGCAGGCAATGATTGCTTTGTGGCAAGGGCTGAAACTGGTGATGCAGGTAAGGTTATTGGTATTGATTTTACACCGGCAATGATTGTAAAAGCCCGCCAAAATGCAGAAAAATTATGCTATAATAATATTGAGTTCAGGCTGGGTGATGTGGAAGATATGCCGGTAACAAGTAACTACGCCAATGTTATAGTAAGTAACTGCGTGCTAAACCTGGTACCCAATAAGCACAGGGTATTTAGCGAAATATTCAGAGTATTGAAACCAGGTGGTCATTTCTCTATTTCTGATATTGTTTTAACTGGCAACCTGCCACCAAAATGGAAAGAAGTTGCGGAGTTGTATGCAGGCTGCGTTACCGGTGCAATATTAAAAGATGATTACCTTGGTATTATTAACGAAGCAGGTTTTACGAATATGACCCTGCAAAAAGAAAAAGATATTTTATTGCCTGATGATGTATTAGCCAATTATTTAAGCGCTGATGAAATTGCAGTTTATAAAAAAGATACAGGCCGTATTAAAAGTATAACGGTATATGCTGAAAAACCAGCAAAAGACGACAGGAATTGTTGTGAACCGGGAAGTAAATGTTGCTAAGCTTATAAAACCAATAACTAATATCATGCAAGAGAGTTTTGAAATATTGCCTGCAGATAGAATTGAAAGGGTACAGGTAACAAGGTTGTTGATGGAAGAAAAATTGGCAGTTGAAGATCTCCCTTCGTCGCTAAGCAACTTTGTTGTTAGCGGGGACAGTGGCGAAATTACTGGCATAGCAGGCTTTGAGGTATATAACCCTTATGGGTTACTGCGTTCTGTTGCGGTAAAACCATCGCACAGGAACAAAAATATTGCAGGTGCCCTGGTACATAGCATTGAGGCAGCAGCCAAAGCAAAGGGATTAACTGAAATGTACCTGCTTACCGAAACGGCATCGGGCTATTTTGCAAAAAAAGGCTATGGCGCTGTAAGCAGGGAAGACGTGCCGGAAGCAATAAAGCAGTCATCAGAGTTTAGCCATGTTTGCCCCATGAGCGCAGTAGTAATGAAAAAAATACTTTTTTAGCCAGTATGAAAAAGTTAACCGCTGAATTTATTGGCACATTTGCACTGGTGTTTTGCGGCACGGGAGCAATTATTATAAATGAACAAAGCAATGGCGCAGTTACACATGTTGGTATTGCCATAACGTTTGGTTTTATTGTTATGAGCATGATATACGCCCTTGGCAATATTTCAGGGGCGCATATAAACCCCGCAGTAAGTATAGCCTTTACTGTTGCGGGCAGGTTTCCGTTAAAAAACCTCCTTCCTTATATTGTTAGCCAGTTGGCAGGTGCCATTGCAGCAAGCGCGATATTAAAACTGCTTTTTCCTGTGAATGAATTGTTGGGCACTACCGTACCAGCGGGCAGTGCAATGCAGTCGTTCGTCCTTGAGGGTATACTTACCTTTTTTCTTATGCTGGTTATCATTAACGTTGCCACGGGCAGTAAGGAGCAGGGCATGTTTGCAGGGCTTGCCATTGGTTCCGTGGTATTGCTTGAAGCAATGTTTGCAGGGCCGATTTGTGGTGCTTCAATGAATCCTGCACGTTCGCTGGGCCCAGCCATCGTTTCAGGGCATTTGGAAAATATATGGATTTACCTGGCAGCGCCGGTTATTGGTGCAACATGTGCCGTACCGGTTTGGAAATACTTGGCCGCCAAGCCGTCAATTTCCTGAATAAAATTATTAACATTAAAATCCCCTTTAGGGGATAGGGGCATGAAAATACTTTTTGTTTGTATTGAAAACAGCAACCGTAGCCAGATGAGCGAGGCATTTGCAAAAATATATGGGGGCGATAAAGTTGAGGCGTTTAGTTCGGGCTCAAAGCCATCAGGCGTTATTAATCCCAAAGCCATTGCTGCGATGAAGGAATTGGGTTACGATCTAACAACACATTACTCCAAATCGTTAGACGAGGTGAAAGCATACGCCCCCTTTGATTATGTTATAACCATGGGCTGCGGCGATGCCTGCCCCTGGATGCCTGCAACGCATTTTATTGACTGGCAAATACCGGACCCCAAGCACATGGAGCCCACTGAATTTAATAAAGTGCGGGATATGATCGGCGGGAAAGTAAAAGAACTTATTTCGTGAATCGTGAAAAGTGAATTGGTAAGCCTTTATAGATTACAATTCCCATCGTGAATATGAGATTCAACGTACGGTACTTGAACGTCCGATTCACGTCTCTAATTTCCAACGGATCTTATCTTTATCACCGGCCCACCAGATGTTTTCAAACCAGATTTATTAAGGCTGTATGTAAATGTTAGCATAAAATACCTGCGCAGTACATTATATCTTTCGTCAATAATATAACCGAGGTTGCTTGTACGTGTTATGCCGGTGTTTTTGTCAAGCAGGTCGGCCACGCTAAGCTTCAACTCTCCACGGCTGTTATGCAAAAAATATTTTGATACTGATGTATTCCATAGCGGTATGTTGGTATTATAGCCCCCTGTTCTGCCCGTGTTAAGTATATAATTAAACTCATTATGCAGGCTTAACCCCCACGGCAAATAGTTAGTCATGTTAATACCGTAATTCTGCCGCATATAATGCGTATTTAATGCCGACTGCAGTGAATATTTTGCGGTGTTTAATGTAAGGTTGGCTGTAAGGTCTATATCAATCTTGTTGTCCCTGCTGTAACTAACAGTAACATTCGGCCCCCATGTCGACGAAGCAATAGTATTTTTTTCGCCATTTACAAATGCAACATTATTGCCCGTACTAAAACTGCTTCCAACTTCAAGTTGCGTATGCAATCCCCTCAAAGGAAACCCATATTCAACATTGGTGAAAATATTATTTACACCGTTTGCATTAACCGGTTTGCTTATACGTGTACCAAATGCTGTTACCGAATCGCTTTGTGCAATGGCATTGGCTGTTGCAGTATAATTAAACATTATAAACAAGTTAGTACGCCTTGTAAGGTTTGCGGCAATATAGTTTGCAACAATGCTTTGCGCGTAAGCTCTTTTTAAAGCAGGGTTGCCTGTGGAAACATTCAGTGGGTCGCTTACATCGGCCACGGGTTGTAACTGCGCTACCGATGGTTGTATGGTTGATGTATTATATTCAAACCTAAAACTTTTGGTTTGTGTAAACTGGTATTGAAACAGTGCGTTGGGCAGCACATCAGTAAACGATTGTTGTATGGTTTGCAGGTTGGTATTGTTTATCGCCTTAAGGGTGGCAGCCTGCAGCGATGCGCCAACAGTAAGGTTTATCTTCTTTTTGTTTGTCCTGAAATTAATGCCGCCGCCTGAATAGGTATAATTACTCCTGAAATTATTACTCAACACGGAATCATAGGTGTCGTGCTTACCTGAATTATTATTGTAGTTATAGGTTTGCTTAATGCTTTCGCCGCTGTTAACATTGTAAAAGGCATTAAGCGCCAGCAACGATCTTCGGCCCAATGGCTCAGTGTAAGTTACATTACCGCCAAAACTGCGCGTAATGGCATTGCGGCTGGTTAGCTGGTTTATGTTTGAATCTATGATGTTACCACCATTGTAAAACGTGTTGTTGCTAACCTGGCTGCCATTAAGCTTGCTGTGGTTATAGGCAACATTAAAATCGCCCGA
Organism: Bacteroidota bacterium; assembly: GCA_013285915.1. Classification (GTDB taxonomy): domain Bacteria; phylum Bacteroidota; class Bacteroidia; order Chitinophagales; family Chitinophagaceae; genus JABDFW01. The sequence continues at coordinate 21,801 of JABDGS010000046.1, read as the reverse complement.
AATGGTCCTGCCTTTTTTATGCAGCCGTTTGCGCAGCAGCAGATCGGTGGCGGCGTTAAATGCGTCTGCGCTGCTGGTATTGTTGCTAAACCCATTATTCAGCAATGCTTTGCCCGGTGTTTCACTGTTGTAACTTCCCTGCTGGTTTTTTTCTGAGTGCTGCCATGTAACAGAAGGCATTAGTTTAAAAGAGAAAGAACTGTCAACCTTTTGGTCAAGCACAAGATTAAAGCGGTGCTGGGTGGCATTATTAATGGTGTGGCTGCTGTCAAGCCGGTTATAAATATTGCCCGGCAACAGGTTTTGCATATTATCCTGCTTGTCGGTTATAAGGTGAATATTGCTGGCGGTATAATTGGTACTCAAATCGGTTTTGTCTTTGTTCCAGGTGTTATTATAGTTTGCACCTGCCGCAATAGTGGTAGCCACGCCCTGCTGGTTTTGTCCCAGCCCGGTTATTGGCAGGCCATTGCCTTCGTTACCATCGTTATTAGCAATAATCCGTACGCCGCCACCGCCATTACGCATGCCCCGGCTTAACTGCCCTGTAAAATTTAATACATCCATTAATGAAAAACCCTGCCTGTTGGTATTATTACCCATCCCCAGGAACGACATCTGTTCATTACCGTTAAACTTATTAATATTCGCCTGCGCATCATACCGCTGGTTTGTTCCTGAGCCTGCATTCATCTTCCCAAAAACAGCGTTATTATGGTCTTTCTTTAGCTTAAGGTTTATTGTTTTTTCACTATTGCCATCATCCACTCCGGTAAACGCTGCCTGGTCACTTTTTTTATCAAACACCTGCACCTTATCAACTGCGTCTGCACTCAGGTTTTTGGTAGCCATTTTTACATCGCCCGTAAAAAATTCCTTGCCATTTACCAGTACCCGCTTTACTACCTGCCCGTTAACCTTAACGGTACCATCATTATCAACGGTAACACCCGGCATTTTTTTCAACATGTCTTCAACAACAGCATTTGGTTGGGTTTTAAAGTTTTCTGTGTTAAACTCTATGGTATCGTTGTTTATTTCAACAGGCGGCCGTTTGGCCATTACATTTACGTCCTGCAGCCTGGCAATGTTGGTCATGTTAATATTGCCGGCATCCAGTAACATATCAGCCTGTAAAGCAGGCAGCGGGTGCCATACCGGGGCATAGCCTACGTATGAAGTTGATATAAGATATTTACCCTTTTCAATATTGTTGAGCCTAAAGCTGCCGGTTGAGTCAGCCCTTGCAAATGTTACCAGCGTTGAATCCTGTGCCTTTACCAGCGACACTGTTGCATAAGCCAGGCCCTTGTTTTCTGTTGAATCAAACACCCGCCCTTTAATGGCCGTTTTTTGTGCAAATGCAGCAATGCCGGTAAAAATTATAATAAAAAGCAGTAAAGTTTTTTGCATGCTAACATATTTTGCCAAATGTATACTTAGCACTATGCAAACACGGTTAATGAATATGGGTGAAAGGTTAATGAAGGTTAATATGTTAACAGGAAACTGCCAGCAGGCAACAAGATCTACGAAATACGAATGAAGAATACGAATATACGAATGAGCGATGCGGTTATATTTTATCCAGCTTAGTTTTATCCGTTATATTTAAAAACTACGCTTAAAGGTGTACGACGCCCACATTCGTATATTCGTACGCAATTCGTATTTCGTAGATTTACCGCCAGCAAGCAAATGAGTATGATACGACAGTGGCTTAACATAAGAACATTGTTTTTTTTGGTGGCAATTTGTATTGTTACAGGTACTATTTTTTACAGTAATTACCTGGCAAAAAAAATTGATGTGGATGAGCGCCACAAAGTTGAAATTTGGGCTGAAGCACAGCGCTATATGGCCAACGCCATCGACCAGGGGCTGGTGCTGGCATCAAACATTTCGGTGGGCAATAAAGACATACCTATTATTGAAACAAACGAAAATGATGTTATCAACCCCAATAATTGTATAAACCTTGACAGCTTTAAAATAAGAACAGATACCGCCTACCTGCCACGCATGCTGAAACTTTTTAAAGGCACGCATAAGCCCATTGTTTATGTGGTAACTGAAAAGCCCTATACCGCAAACAAATACTATTACGGTGAAAGTGTGTTACAGCAGCAGGTGCGGTATTACCCCATGGTGCAGCTTGTTATTGTTGGCCTGTTTATCATCGTAACCATTATAGCCCAGCGCACCAGTTTTAGAAGCACGCAAAACCAGGTATGGGCGGGCATGGCAAAGGAAACTGCACACCAGCTTGGTACACCGGTTACCAGCCTTAAAGGCTGGGTTGAAGTATTAAAGGATATACCGGGTAATGATAAAATTATAAACGATATTGAAAAAGATGTTAACCGGCTTGAATTGATCACCGACCGTTTTGGTAAAATAGGCAGCCAGCCACACCTGGAAGAAAGAAACCTTGTTGAGCAGGTACAAAGCATGATGGCATATATGCGTAAACGCGCGGGTGGCAAAGTGGATTTCAAATTAGATGTTAAAGGTGGCCAGCCGGTTATTGCCATGATATCACCCCCGCTGTTTGATTGGGTAATAGAAAACCTGTTGAAAAATGCACTTGATGCCATGGAAGGCAAAGGCACGATAACGGTTGCCATAGTAAATGAGGCAGACCAAATTATAATTGATGTGACCGACACAGGAAAGGGCATATCATCTGCAAATATAAATAAGGTTTTCAGGCCGGGTTTTACAACCAAAAAGCGGGGCTGGGGCCTGGGGTTAACGCTTACAAAACGCATTGTTGAACAATACCATAAAGGCAAAATATTTGTAAAATGGAGCGAGCCTGGGCAGGGTACCACATTCAGGATTGAATTGAAAAGGAGTCTCAGCTGATTGATAAAAACGACTCCGGTTTTTTACTTTTTACTAATCAACCAATCCCCTAAATTTGCCTTCCTGTTTTGCGGAGGTGGCGAAACTGGTAGACGCACTACTTTGAGGTGGTAGCGCCTGTAACGGGCGTGAGAGTTCGAATCTCTTCTTCCGCACACACAAAATGCCTTCCGGACTTCATCCGGAGGGCATTTTGCTTTTGACGCATCAGTTCTACTTTGCATCTGCAGCAGCCTGTATCGTCGCTATGTTCAGCTTTATCATTTTCATCATAGCCTGCATAACGCGGCCGGCTTTTGCAGTATCTGCATCGCTAAGCAGTTCAGGCAACATAACAGGAGTTACCTGCCAAAAAAGGCCAAACCTGTCTTTTAGCCAGCCGCAGGCAATTTCGTTGCCGCCACCCTCAGTCAGCCTGTTCCAGTAATAATCAACTTCTTCCTGCGAATTGCAATTGATTGTAAGCGATATTGCATCAGTCAGGGGGTGGCCGGGGCCGCCGTTCATCAAAGTTATCTCCTGCCCTTCAAGCTCAATGGATGCTACAAGCAATGTGCCTTCAGGACCGGGTGAACCTGGCATGTTGCGTGCTACCCTTATAATTTTTGAGTCCTTGAAAACCGAAAGATAGAAATTCATGGCTTCTTCGGCATTGTTATCGAACCAAAGGAAAGGACTGATCTTTTGCATAATATAACTTTTTATAGGTGGCTATTTTACAGCAAACTGCATTCCGGAGTTTTATTTCCGGTGCTTTCTTTATATTTTACAAAATTCTTTTAACGCTGCTGACATAGGGCTGTCAGTACGCCGTGTTTTCTTTGTTATGTAATCAATTCACAACAAAAAAACAAAAAAATGGAAAACATTGCAGTTGCTGAAAAAGCAAACGATACAATTGAGCAGGTTATAACCCCTGAAGAACTTTTAAACCATTGGCAGGGGCACCGCCGCCTAACCCGCCGTGTAATTGAAGCCTTTCCAGAGGATAAATTATTTAATTATTCTATCGGGGGTATGCGTCCTTTTTCCGCTATGGCACAGGAGTTAACCAATATGGCCGTTGCGGGTGTACGCGGTGTTGTTACTGATAAATGGGCACCGGTTTCCGAGCTTGGGCACCATTCAGGAAAGGATACCGCCAATACAAAGGCCGGAATATTACAGCAATGGGATAAGGCAACGGCCGAAATTGATGAATGGTGGCCTAAAATACCGGCAGGGCGTTTCCAGGAAAAAATGCTTGCTTTCGGGCAATGGGAAATGGAAACTTACGCTATAATACTATACTGGATAGATAACGAAATTCACCACCGGGCACAGGGTTATGTGTATTTAAGAAGCCTTGGTATTGAACCGCCCTACTTTTGGGAAAGGTGATTGAAAATTGCAGTTACCTGCAGTATTGTAAATTTTACCGGCGCGTTGCAAAACGGCCGGTTTTTTATTTCAACTGGCTACCCGGTGAAATTCAGGCTTCGTGCTGTGTTCCCGCTTCCGGCCTTTGGGACTATTACCAAATCTACCGGCCACACGGTATGCGCCATACCGCGGGTTATTACTATTTTGCCTGTAAATAGTTTCATGATAAAGCGCCTCCCGTCAGTTGATATTGGTTTGTTGGCCACATTTGCCATGAATGTGTATCTTATCTGGTCTTATTTAAAAACGCCGGCATTTATTGATACTATTATTCTGCTGTTTTATGTACAAAGCGTTTTAATAGGCGTGTTTAATGTGCTTGATATTTTTACACTAACCAAAACCACCGGCGATTCACCTATCAAATCGTCCAAAGGTTGTACGGGACTGTTTTTTATGGTTCATTATGGCGCATTTCATCTTGTATATCTTTTCTTTTTACCAACTATCATCAACATAAAAAATATTGACTGGCATTTTGCGTTGCTAACCTTTTATATACTGCTTTCCACCTGCATCATCAATTTCATACAGGATAAATGGCGTAACCGTACCGAGGCTGTAAATGTAGGCGCCATGTTCTTTATGCCTTATGCACGTGTTATTCCAATGCATTTAACCATACTCGCACCAAAATTTTTCAATATTTCTGCACCGGTAGTTTTTTTAATATTAAAAACACTGGCAGATATACTTACCTACACAATTTATAAGCGCGCGGTGTTTAAACCTATTCCGCCCGCCAAACACGCCTAATATTTTTAGCAATTTCGTTGCGGCAAGCAGCAACTAATCCACTAATATTGTAAAAAATTTAGGTATGGCAGGGTTGATAATATGTCCCAAATGCAGTAACCAGTTTGAACCAACCGATGCCTTCAGGGAAGAAGTGCAGGTGCAGCTAAGGGAAGAAGCAAAAAAATGGCAGTCGCGTAAGGAAGAGGAATACCGGCAAAAGGAAGCTGCTTTGCAACAACAGATACAGCAAAAAGATGTTGAGCTGAATAAACGCCTTGCAGAAGAAAAAATAAAACTACAGGGTGAAATGCGGGAATCGCTGAGCAAAAGTATCGGCGCTGATTTTGAGAACAGGATGAAATTATTGCAGCAAAGCGTTACAGACAATGAAGAAAAGTTAAAAGAAGCGCGCAGGAAGGAACTGGAGTTTATGCAACAGGCCCAGGCATTTAAAATAAGGGAGCAGGAACTGGAACTTTTTATTCAGCGTACATTGATGGAAGAAAGAGAGAAATTGAAGGAGCAGATATTTAAAGAACAGAGCGATCGTTTACAGTTAAAAGAAACCGAATACCAGTTACAGATAAAAGAATGGCAGAAACGTTACGACGACCAGGTAAAGATGGTAGATGAAATGAAACGCAAGCAGGAGCAGGGCAGCATGCAGTTGCAGGGCGAAGTGCAGGAATTATTGCTTGAAGAAATATTGCGCAGCACATTTCCGTTTGATTTGATAGACCCTGTGCCCAAAGGCGTTCGGGGGGCTGACTCCATACAAACAATACGCAACCAGTTTGGTAATGAGTGCGGCAAGATTATTTATGAAAGCAAGCGCACCAAAGATTTTACCCTTGACTGGATTGAGAAGCTTAAACACGATATGCGTAGCCTGGGGGCCGATGTTGCAGTAATTGTAACACAGGCGCTGCCAAAAGATATGGAGCGCTTTGGTGAAAAAGAAGGTGTGTACATATGCACTTTTACCGAAGTAAGAAGCGTGGCTTTACTGTTACGTAACGCCATTTTAAAAATGGCTGATATGAGAAAAAGCCAGGAAAACAAAGGTGAGAAAATGGTGATGCTGTACGACTACCTTACCGGCAACGAATTTTCTGAGCAGTGGAAAGCAATACGCGAAGGCTTTATGGCCATGAAAATGGGCATACAGCGCGAACGTGATGCTATGGAAAAACTTTGGAAGGTGCGTGAAAAACAACTGGAAAAAGTATTATTAAATGCTACCCATATACGTGGCAGTATTGAAGGTATTGCCGGTGCCGATGCAGTTAATTTAAATTTAATGGATGATAATATAGGGCTATTGGAGTAATGTATAATATTGCTTGCACTTATTTTTCACCCTTATGCCTGATACTATTTATTATAATTCCAATGGCAATAACATTGCGTTCGACTCACTGCCACCTGATGTTAAACAGCTTGTGCACCAGGTACAGGCAGATGATAGCTCAACACAAAATAACGACAGCCCCGTAGGTTTTTTGATGGTTTTGTTGGGAATATACCTGTTTGCTTATCTCTTAATAAAATTATCCAAATTCATCGATGGCGACAGGGAAGAAGCATTCTCCATTTTTAAGCAAAACGGCAACAGCAGCATACCAGCGCCGGATGATGTACCTGCTACAGATACTGCGCCAGCCGGGGAGCCGGAGGACAAAGACTATTATATTTATGATGGCAACAATCTTGGCCTCTCAGAAGCAGACATAACAAACATACTTGTTAAATACTACCCCTTTTATAACAGCTTGTGGCCCACTGTACAGTACCGCTTTCAGCAAAGGCTTTTTAATTTTATAAAAAGCAAAAGGTTTATTATTTATTCAAAACAGCCGTATAAAGAAATGCCGGTGCTTACCAGTGCCGCAGCCATACACCTTACGCTTGGCATGGATGAATTTATGCTGCCCTGGTTTAAAAATATAAGTATACACCCTGAGGCATATTTCGCTGATGATAGTTTGCGTGTGCTTGCAGGAAATGTTGAAGGAGAAACCGTAACCATTGCATGGGACCAATTACTAAAAGGCATTAACAACCAAACGGATGGCAGCAATGTTGGACTGCACGAAATGGCCCATGCTTTATATTATCAGCAGGCCATTGCAGATAATAACAAAGAAATAAATTTTTCATCACATTTTGAAAAGGTAATGCAGGAAGGAGAGGAGGTTTATAAACTTAAAGACAATCAAAAAATATTGTACAGCGACTATGCTTACCGTAACCTGCAGGAGTTTTGGGCAGAGAGCGTGGAAATATTTTTTGAAAAGCCGGACGAGATGAAGAAATGTTACCCGCAGATATATGACACCATAAAAGAACTATTGCAGCAAGACCCTGTTAATAAGGGGAACCCGTTGTGCTGAGATGAGCTGGTGCAAAATTATGATAAAACAAAAACAAACGGATAGCGCCGTTGTTGTTACTTTCACACTTGCATGTACTCAGGCACCAACATAGAAAATAACAGGCCTTCAAAAAAGAAGCCTATTTACCCTGTAAACGTAAACCTGCGCAGGTACCTTACAAAGTATGGCCGCGAGGTAAAACTGCCTGTATCGTATGCAGACCTTTTCCATTTCAGGTACACTTTACCTTTAAAAGATAAAAGCGGCAATATAACTGCCTGGCAGCAGGCAAGCTACGATATGCACGAGTGGGAATACCTGCGTGAAGGGCTTGTAAAAATATACGCCATCTTAAAAACTGAGGGCGACTTTAACTTTATTAGCCACCTTGATGTGGAGCGTATTGACTTTTGCAACTTTGGTAACAGCCAGCCTTTTCGCATACGCATTGTAAACAGGTTTAACGATAACTACGACCATTACTATATTAAACAGGCTGATGCAAGCCGCATATACGGTCTTGAGCTGGAACATATTCTTTCCCCAAACCGTATAACTTACTTTACCAGCGGGCAAACGCTTATTGAGGAGCACATACCCGGTGTACCCGGCGACGATTTTATTACCAAATACCTTAACGCACCGGGCACCAATCCTGTACGCTTTGCCAAAGAGTTTGTAAAGTTTAACGAGCGTTGTTTTATATGCCTGCTGGGTGATATGCGCAGCTATAACTTTGTGGTTGATATAACGCCTGATATTGAGGATGTGCAGTACCGTATACGTGCTATTGATTTTGACCAGCAGTGTTACGAAGGCAGAAAAAATATGTACCTGCCGCAGTTTTTTAAAGAAAACTACCCCTTTGTTGAGACTGCTTTTAAGCACCTTAACAAAGAATCTATTGAGCAGTACCAGGCAGAAGAAAGAACCAATGTGGTTTTCAGGCTGGCGGCATCAAGGCACCAGGTAAAGGAGTTACTGGATATTATGAGTGTGGACGATATTTCAAAACCCGAAAAAATTAGCCAGCTAAAAATTGAGCTTGCCAACCAATTTCACCAGGTGGCATTTTTAAAAGCCAAAACCATGGGCCAAATACTAAAAACTCAGCTAAAACAAACACTGCGCAAAAGCCTTAAGCTGGTGCCGAAGAAAAGGGGCGTTTAATAAAATACTCAGCATATTATTTTTTGCCAGGACTTGCATTATTAAATTTTTCTTATCATATTGTGTATGATTACTTTCATAAAAGGGAATTTTATGAAGATTAAACAACCCATTATAATAAATAATGATTACGAGAGGCCACCACACCTGCAGAAAGGACGGGGGAACAGATTTTGTTTTAAAAAATGCCCCTTTTTTAGCAATACATAGTCCCGATGGCAACGCCCTGCAGCCCGCAAGGTTGCAATTTTTAGGACAAGGTTATTATTTCTGGGATAACAACATAGAAATGGCAATGCTGTGGGGGAAACATCATTATAATAATGATTATTTTATTATTGAATCGAAAATTAGTATCACAGAAAAGAACTGCTTTGACCTTGTAGGAAACAGGGAACACATGATACTTTTAACAGAGCTTATAACCTGGTTAAAAAGCAGGGGACATGATAAAAGTAATTGGGAAATAAGTAAATGCATTGAGTTTTTAAAACAAACCGGCATGTTTAAATTTAAATGCATAAGGGCAGTTGATCATTTACCTCCTAAAGAATATATACAGGAAGCTTATGCTTTTGTAGAGAACAACAAACATTTTACTGTTTTAAATCCTAAAATAGCAATTTGCATGTTAAAAATGCATGGCCTACCTTTGCAGACAAAAAAATTAGTTTACGAATCATAACGCCAAAATGGAAAAAGAAACTTCACTTCTTTCGTCGTTTAAAAATGCATTAGATGCACTTAATGATGCACAATTGGCCGAAATAATTAACAAAGTAGATGGTATACAAGCAGTTGGCCCAACAGCACAGCAATATATGGCCAGCTTCGAAGATAATTTTGCTTCATTTCCGCTGAAACAAGAAAATACTACATCAAAGCGGGTAATAATTGTACAGGCAATAAAGCCTGTCAAAAAACTAAAATTTGATGATACCGTCCTGCCCGGCAGTATCGCATCTAATATAAACTTCTCAAAAGCAGCCTAATGAGCCAGACACCTGTAATACAAAACATTTTTAGGTTGCAGGATTTTTTTGTATCCTCATTATCATTTAATATCAAAGCTGGTTTTACCGAAGATGCGGCAGAAGGGCTAAAAATTACTATTGACCGCTCAATCGCATTTTCAACAAGTGATAAAAAACTTTTTTCGGTTGAGTTTGATATTAAGATAGACGATAAAAATGAAAACTTTAACCTGTCCCTGTCCTGCTCTTCAGTATTTCAAACGGAGGATGACATAACAGAGGAGTTTAAACAGTCCGATTTTATAACTGCCAACGCACCGGCTATTGCATTTCCTTTCGCCAGAAGTTTTATTAATACCTTAACTGTTAATGCCGGCATGCCGTCGGTCATAATTCCGGCTTACAATTTTTCTCTGTAAAAGCGCCCTGTAAATAGGGCAACCCAGCGGGAGTAAACAATAAGCTATTTTTATTATTGTATAGTTTACCTAAATTTAATTTATTGTTACCCCCAAAAAGTTTACATATACTTTACTTTTTAGTAATGTAATGTTCGCTTAATTGTTGTAACCTACAAATAGCTTTGCTAGGCAGTTGAAACTGACTGTGGGTACAATTAAATTTTTTTATATGAAAAACAGTTTGAAAAAGCTCCGGAAAGCGTACATCCGTAGCTCGGTTAAAAGTGTTGTGGTGTTGTATCATTCAAAGCAGATAATTTTTCACCGTAAGTCCGCACGCTGGAAAGTTGAACCAGGGAACCTCCCCTGGTTTTCTACCGCGAAGATGGCATAATAAATTCAACCTAATGTATTACCATATAATTGCTGTATTATTCTTTCAGTAAATCCGGCTTATTAACGCGTTGGCATCCCCCTCCGGCAGCAAAAAGGCTTATACGGCCACCCACGCCAATACCAGTTCAATTTCTCTATATATTTGCCCTGTTATCATAACACGTAATAGGGCTTGTGTTTTGCATATAAAAGGCATCTCAATTGCGTTGACCGATGCAGGCACTATTGCTGCCGCCAGTTGCAAATGCTCCTTAAAATCAACATTACCTAAACTATACCATTTAAACAGGCTTTCCTTGGCGCTCCACATAAAGGCCAATAGCTGCTCGGGTGAATATCCCGCCAGGTTTGACTGCTGTATAAAAGCGCTGTCTGTTTCATGCATAAACTTGTGCGCAATAGCCTGTATTTTAGGCGATACAAACTCAATGTCAATACCTACCCGCTGCGTACGGCTAACAATGGCGGCGGCAAAATTGCCCGTGTGGGATATTGAAAAATGGTATTGCTCATCCTGCAGGTAGGGTTTGCGGGTATCGGCAATAAGTATTTCGCTATAAGGAAAATCGGGAAAAAGGTGTTGCAGCAGCCACCTTCCTGCAAGGTGCTGCAAACGTTTATGAGGGTGCGTAATGCTGCGCTGCAGTGGCACGCCTGAAAAAAACGCCTCGGGCTCCTCAATCTTCCATATACCCAGCCGGGTACTTTCGTTGATATTATGTTGATAAAACAATGCCACTTAAATATTGCAGGTTTACATTGCAGATTTACGATTTATATTGCAAATGATTTGCCGGAGGGCAACTGTTGCTGAATTATATTACTACTGCTGCAGTGAGTTACATTCCAAGAAAATCCCTTTTGGGACAACGAAGTTGACCAGCGTTACTGCAGCCGGAAACCAACTATAACCATGATATTAAGTGATAAACGCATTTTGGAAGAGATAGAAGCAGGCACCATTAAAATTGTGCCTTACGACCGGAGCTGCTTAGGCAGTAATAGTTACGATGTGCATTTGGGCAAATGGCTGGCAAAGTATAAAGACGAGATGCTGGATGCTAAAAAACATAACCAGATTGAGCATTTTGAAATACCGGAAGAGGGTTTTGTTTTACAACCTTTTGTATTTTATTTGGGCGTTACTGAAGAATATACTGAAACGCATGCGCACGTGCCGTTTTTAGAAGGTAAATCGTCAACGGGCAGGCTGGGCATTGATATACATGCTACCGCGGGCAAAGGCGATGTAGGTTTTTGCGGTAACTGGACACTGGAAATATCTGTTAAACAGCCGGTGCGTATTTACAAAGGCATGCCTATTGGTCAATTAATATATTTCCCGGTGGAAGGGGAGATTGAAGTAAAATATAACCAGAAAAAAGACGCTAAATATAGCGGTCAGGCGAGCAAACCGGTAGAAAGCATGATGTGGAAAAATATTTTTTAAGCTGCGGCGTTTAAGGCGTTACAAAATAAAATTGTATTACCATGAAATGTTGGCTGTGGTTTTGCATACTCTGCCTGGGTATAACAGCATGCGGCGGCCGTAATAATGACGCTCTGCTGAAGGAGAGTTACGATTTCAGGCAGGAGCTTGTTAACAGCTATAACGATTCCGCAAACTCACCCATACCTGCTGCCGAACGTAAGGACTTTAAAGGCATCCACTTTTTTCCGGTTAACCTTGATTATGTTGTTACCGCACATTTTAAGCGAACTGCCAACGAGAAGACATTTAAAATGGATATGAGCCGTAAAGATGCGGAGGACTATGTAAAGTATGGGGAGGTAACCTTTACATTACAAGGTAACGATTACACCATGAGCCTTTACCAAAGCCTGCGCCTGGCACAAACAGAGGAATACAAAAATTATCTCGCCCTGCTTTTTAAAGATGCCACCAGCGGCCACGAAACCTATGGTGGCGGCAGGTATATTGATCTGCACGTACCCAGCGGCGATACGCTTACCATCAACTTTAATAAAGCCTACCAGCCTTACTGCGCCTATACTGAAGGTTTTAGCTGCCCCATACCACCAAAAGAAAATTATTTACCCATACGGGTTGAGGCGGGAGTAAAGTTTTAGAGACCCTGATGATATTGCTGGAACAGTTTTTGCAAAAGTCAACCCTATGGATAATGACTCATTCGATATTGTGTTTGATCTTGACGGGAAACACTATGAAGGTTGGGTGACTCCTTCAGTTCATCTAAAAGAGGACGGCTCACCAAAATCATTTCATGTAGTGCTTGATGATGTATTATTTGGCAATATTTCACATGATAATAATACTTGGGTTGTTGACGAGCAACGGCCTGAAAATCTAACCGCTGCGGTAGGTAAGTTTATTCAAGATATTTATTGACACCTGTAACAAAAAAATAATCACGCTGGCCGCTACATTTTAATTGTTTCAATAAATATTTTTTATATTTATTAAAACTTAACCGCTATGGACAATTATGGTCTTGGCATTGCTGCCTTTGGCACAATACTTCTTATTGCTCTTTGTATTGGGCTTATCCCGTTAATTTTTTACCTGATAACCTTACAAAGAGCCTTACAAACAGTTTCACCGGAAAACAGGAAAATGGAACCCGGCCTGGTTTGGCTGCTGATAATACCTTTCTTTAGTCTTATCTGGAATTATTTTGTAGTTGATGCAATTGGTATTTCATTTAAAAAAGAATATGAAAAATACGGTATGATGCAGTCTGAAAAACCAACCTATAGCTTGGGGCTTACTTTGGCTATCCTTCAGTGTTGTTGTATAATACCAATTCTGGGTAGCCTTGCAGCGTTAGGTGCGCTCGTAGTTTGGATTATTTATTGGGTAAAAGTTTACCAGACTAAAACGGAACTGGTAAATATTCAGGCCAACTACCATATTGAAGATGGTCAAAAATCCATTTTTGTGTAACTCTAATATAGTTGTACTAAAAATGCCCTGCATTAACAGGGCATTTTTGTAACCTTTATTGTTTGCCTGTTACAGCTTATCCATCTCATTTCTTACAAATTCCATCAGCACCTGTATATGCGCGGGTGAAAAATCAAACTTTAATTCTGCTGCTTCGTACAAGCCAGGTAATGTTTTTGTGCCACCAAGGCTTAATGCATTTATATAATTGTTTATAGCCCTTTCGGGGTTAAGCTTGTACTGCATCCAAAGGCCAATAGCGCCTAACTGTGCTATGCCATACTCAATATAATAAAATGGCACCTCAAATAAATGCAACTGGCGTTGCCAGCCAATTTCGCGGTACTGTTCAAGGCCTGAGTAATCAATTGTTTTTGGTGAGAATTCATTTAATATAGCTATCCAGGCTGATGTTCTTTCTTCAATGGTATGGCCCGGGTTTTCGTACACCCAGTGTTGAAATTTGTCAATAGTAGCAATCCACGGGAAAATGGTGATCACCCTTTCCAACTGATGCTCTTTGGCGCGTTTCAAATCTTCTTCATTATCAAAAAACGCCTGCCAGTGGTCCATGCTGAACAATTCCATACTCATGCTGGCAACTTCCGCAATTTCCATCGGGTATTCCTTAAACGCACTCAGCTCAAGCTTGTGCGACAGAAATGAATGTATTGCATGGCCACCTTCGTGCACCATAGTTGTTACATCACCCATTTGGCCGGCCGCATTCATAAATATAAACGGTGCACCGCTTTCAGCCAGCGGGCAGTTATAACCGCCGGGCGCCTTACCCTTACGGCTGTCAAGATCAAAATGTTTCAGTTCATCCATTTTGCGCAGGCAGGCTGCAAAAAACGGGTTAAGCGCGGTAAAACATTTTTCAGTTTTTTCCAGCAAATCCCTTCCACCATCAAAAGGGCGCAACGGCTCTATTCCAGCAGGTTCGGCTTCAACATCCCATGGCCGTAAATTATCCAAACCAAGTTTAGCCTTTTTCCCTTCGTATATCTTTTCCACTAATGGCAGCACGTGCAGCTTTACCGCCTCGTGAAACTGGTAGCAATCTTCTTTAGTGTAATCAAACCTGCCAAGCTCTAAAAATTTATAGTCGCGGTAGTTTTTAAAGCCTGCATTATTGGCTACTTTATGCCTGCGCTCAATAAGCTGTGTGTACAGGTTATGCATGGCTTCTTTATCCTGCAGCCTGCGTTCCTGTATTTTGCGGTACACTTCTTCACGCAAATTTCTGTCGTGGCTTTCTAAAAATTTGCCGGCTTGCTGCAGTGTATATTCCTGCCCATTTACCTCAACCGTCATTTTACCGGCAATAGCGCCGTATTGCTGCTGCATTACGCTAAGCTCCGCCTGCAGAGGAATATTAGCCTCCCTAAACAAGTCAATGCTCTTGCGTACGCTGCGCAGGTAGGTAAAAAATTTATCTTTATCCAATTCGTCGGTAAAGGAGCATTGTATCAGTTTCCTGTTCAGGCCATCTGCATAAGGCTGCAACTTTGGCTGAATTTCCATACAGAAATAGGCAAACGCCTGTTCCAATGCTTTATCCGTGGTATCGCAGGTCATTTTTATTTGTCGCCAGCAGGCATCTTCGCTAACGGCAGCTTCCACTTCGCTCATATCCCTCAGCCACTGGTCAAGGTCGGTCCTGCTGGTAATGGGCCTGTCCAGCAATTCCTTAAAATATGGCTCTAATGCCTCCCAGGTAGTTACCGCAAAATCTTTTGGAAGAAACCGCCGTGATAATTTTTGTATATCGGCGGATAAAGTGGTGTTCATGGTAATTCCTTTATTTCGATTGAAATAGATCGTGAATCGTCAAACGTGAATCGTGAATGGCGGTTCAACTTTCCCTAACCTTCAAATCTCACATTCTTATTCTTCACTCTTCTTTTTAGCAGCCTTCTTTTTAGGTACTTCAGCAACTGCATCGCTGGTGGGTTCAGCCACGGCTTCTTTTGCTTTTGGTGCAGTTTTCCTTTTAGCCGGTTTGGCCTCAGGTGCTTCAGCCGGTGCAGGCGCCGCTTCCGCTACAACAGGTGCGGTTTCCTCAGGCTGTTCTTCGGTTTCTTCTTCAGGCTGCTCTTCTGCTACTTTAATTTCAACATCATTATTCTTTAAAATGGTATACCATTTTACTATTTTCTTCATGTCGCTGGCATATACCCTTTCAAAATCAAGCTCGGGGTACACTTTTTCAAAATATGCCTTAATAGCCTTTTGATCTTTTTCAGATGGAAGTGCTTCGCCGCTTGTTCCCATCACCTGGAATATGTCTACAAGGTTTACATTATGCCCGGTCGTAAAAACCTCAACACTTTCAAGGTGCGAGAAATTATGCTGGCGCGATGAAATAAAGCGTACAGTTTTATCTTCAAGCGAGCGTACTATAGCCCCGTCTGTTTTACTGCCTACCAATTCGTACAAACCACCAAGGCCAGTAACCGATATTATTTTGTTATACTCCATATAATGCACATTTTTAGGGGCTGCAATATAAACAGCCTTATTCAAATTGCCGTTGTTATATTGTGAAATTGATAATAAAAAGGCCTCTTTTAGGTATTTTAGCTACCCCCATACGCTCAAAACAATAAATTAACATGATTGTTTTTACGCACAATTCTAAAACAACCGGTTGGCAGTAGAATGGCTAAGCAAGGTAAAATCATTTTTTTCGCAGGCAATGGCTGTTTTCGAGAAGCAATTCAAAGTCGTCTGGGTTGTAGATTATTACGTTATGTTCCCTTAAACTGTGTACAAACAGCACCCTGGCTGTTTTAACGGTGCCAGGTAAAACAGCGGCCTCTTCAACAAGACTATAATTAATATATTGGCTGCCAAGCTGTTTCATCATGGTATCGCTCATTTCGTCAGTGCCGCCACCGTGGTTGGTAAACCAATGCACAAAATGGTGCTTTTTATCGGCCTGTACCCATTCCATAAATTTATCAACCTCCGCATACAGCGCATCAAACAAAAAAACTTCCTGCACAGGCTCATTACCATTCTTTAAAATATTGGCTATAACCCGGTAAGCACCACTATGGCCTGCCAAAACAATATTTCCTTCCTTTGCCTTAGCCGGTATGGCATGTTGCTTTTTTAATTGCGCTATAACATCAGCCACCAGTTGCTTAAACATTCCCTGTTTCTCTAGTTTCCCCCCGTAACTGTCTGGTGCATTTTTGGCAGTTTCAGCCAGAACGAGTATAGCATTGCGGTTACTTGCAACAAATTGCCGTGCAAGGCCATAAAAAACAGTAGCCGTATCAACAGAATTGCGCCATCCATGAAACCAAAAAACAAGGTCAACCTTTTTACCGGGGTTAAGACCCGGCGGAATAATAAGCATAACAGTGCTATCCATATAATGCTCGGCCGTAGTATATAACACGCTGTCGTAAAGGTGTCCGTTGGCCCTTGTTTCGTCGGGAAAACTGGTATGCGCCGATGTAAAATGCACTATTTGCGGGTTTGCAACAACCTGGCAATAGGTTTTATGTACCACCGCCAAACAAAAAATTAATATTACTGCAACACAACGTTTTTGCATATAATAAACCGTTTGATAAGGTATTTGTTACTTTTGCTGAAACTGAAAATTAGGATAAATCATGCAGTTATATTGTAATTCTCTCACCCGTTACACCAGATTGAAGACACTTGAGGTTAAAGTGGGTGACTTATTGCTGGGCAATTATCATCCTATACGGTTGCAAACCATGACCACCACTGATACGATGGACACATTGGCAACCGTAGAGCAAAGCATACGCTGCATTGAGGCTGGAGCTGAGTTAGTGCGCATTACAGCACCATCAAAAAAAGAGGCAGAAAACCTGTTGTATATAAAGAATGAACTGCGGAGAAGGGGTTATACAACACCACTGGTGGCCGACATACATTTTACACCTAACGCCGCTGAAATAGCAGCCCGCATTGTAGAAAAAGTGCGCGTTAACCCGGGGAACTATGTTGACAAGAAGAAGTTTGAAATAATTGAATACACTGATGCTGAATATGTAGAGGAGATAGACCGCATTCGCGAACGTTTTACGCCGCTGGTAAAAATTTGTAAGGAATATGGCACTGCCATGCGTATTGGCACCAACCACGGCAGCCTTAGCGACAGGATAATGAGCCGCTATGGCGACACCCCTATGGGCATGGTTGAAAGTGCGATGGAATTTTTACGCATTGCACGGGGTGAAAGTTACCACAACATTGTATTGAGTATGAAGGCAAGCAACCCGCAGGTGATGGTACAGGCTTACCGCTTGCTTATACAACAAATGGATGCCGAATTTGGTGACTGTTACCCGCTGCATTTAGGTGTAACAGAAGCGGGTGATGGTGAAGATGGCCGCGTAAAAAGCGCCGCTGGCATTGGCACCTTAATGGAAGATGGCATTGGCGACACCATACGCGTATCATTAACAGAAGACCCGGAATTTGAGATACCTGTATGCAGGGATATTGTGAAGAGATATGAGAACGTGAATCGTGAATCGTTAATCGTGAATCGTGAAACGGAACAGGTTGAAAAAACACGACCGGCTTCTTACCCCCCTTTAGGGGATGGGGGTATTAAATACGATCCCTTCAACTACAGGCGGCGCGAAACATTTGCTGTGGATAATATCGGCGGCCATCATGTACCGGTTGTAATATCTGATCTAAGCAAGATAGAGAAGATAATGCCGGAACATCTTGAAAACATCGGCTACACTTACAATGAGGCTACCGATAAATGGACAATAAGTGATGCTGCTGCAGATTATATTTTCACAGGTACACAAATACTGGATTTTGCTTTGCCCGGCACGCTTAAGGTAATTGCATATCCCTCCGCATGGCAGCAGGCAGAAGATAAATTGAAATACTTGCCCATTTATGATGAAGAAGAATTTATCACAGCATGCAATACAAGCCTGCCAGCAGGCGGAATGTATTTTGTGATGGCATCTGCCGAAGGCGTTAATAACGGAGCGTTTGATAATTTATTAGCTGCCTTGAGTAATAATGACGTTGCTGGTAAAACCGTTTTGTGCTTTTATTCAAAAGCTAAAAATGCCATGCAAAGCATACGGAGCATGTTTATTGAACTGCTGAATAAAGGCATTAATAACCCTGTTGTAATAATTTGCGATAGTAACTGGCAAACAGCCGATGAGCATTTGATACATTATAGTACAGAGTGTGGCGCCTTATTGCTGGATGGCTTTGGTGATGGTGTATGTTTGGGTATGTCTAAAGACAGCTACCGGCATACCTCAATAAATATGCAGTCAGTTAATGCCAGTGGCCGTAACTATCTTGTCAACGTATCTCCGGAACAATTTATAAATAATACAGCCTTTAGCATTTTACAGGCAACAAGAACACGCATTTCAAAAACAGAATACATATCATGCCCCAGTTGCGGAAGAACGCTATTTGACCTGCAGGAAACCACCGCAAAAATACGTTCCCGAACCAACCACCTTAAAGGCGTTAAAATTGCTATTATGGGCTGCATAGTAAATGGCCCCGGCGAAATGGCTGATGCTGATTTTGGTTATGTTGGCAGCGGCGTTGGCAAAATAACCCTCTACAAGGGCAAGGAAGTAGTAAAAAGAAATGTTGACAGCACCATTGCTGTTGACGAGTTGATAAACTTGCTGAAAGAAAGTGATGCATGGGTGGAAGAACCAGTTATGGCTTGATAGATTTAGTTTTAGCTGCGATCTATCTTCATCAATTCGCCCCATTGCAAACTTTCTGGCAGCACACCTCTGCTAAATTCAATATGAATCACCCGTCTTTGCCTGTTATTGGTGTTGCGGCCTGAGGCGTGCATCAGCAATGGTTTCATAAACATTACGCCTCCTTTTTTTACACTGCAAATTTCAGCGCACTCTTTGTTGAAATTGGTAGTACCTGTTTTTATAATTCCCTTTAAATGAGATTGTGGTATAACCCTAAGTGCGCCATTTTGTTCGTCTGTGTCATCGAGGTGGATGCGTATGGTGAAGTTATAATTAACCGCCATCAATTTTATTAAAATAGTTAAACCCTAAGGAGAGGCTGATGATTGAAGGTTTACTGTTATGATAATGAGCAAGTGCTGCAGCAAGTGTATTTTCAACATCGTCAAGTGAGTTGAAGAATTGATTGTGAAAATATTTTGCCCTGATCTCTCTCCAAAGTAATTCTACGGGATTTAGTTCAGGAGAATAAGGGGTTAGGTGCATTAATCTTATGTTGCCCGGCAGTTGCAGCATGCTGCTGGTATGCCATCCTGCCTTATCAAGCAGAATAACCACCCTGTAACCTGTATAACACTTTGACAGCAATTGCAGGAAAACATTCATTGCCTCTGTATTACATACAGGGCTTATGAGAGAAAAGCAGTCACCTGTTTGCGGGGAGAGTGCACTGTAAGCATATACATATTCCCTTATAAGCTGTTTAGCTACAGAAGGAACCATATCTTTTTTAACCCAACAGGCTGTTTCCCTGCTTATTCTTCCAAACCTGGCTTCATCCTGGAAAAATACTACTACTGGCTTAGAAGCATCTGCTATTGTAAAACCTTCCGCTACGGCATCCAGCTCCCCGGGGAGTTTTTTTTAAACTCCTGCTGGGCTGCAGCGTTTCTCTTCGGGTGATGGGGGCGGGGCATTTTCTTTTTCCATCCATTGCGGTTTAATAAATCCCATAAAAAATCATCTGATACTGGTTTACCCACCTTTTTTTCTACCATTTTACGTATGTCGGCTGCTGTCTTAATAAGCCCTTTCGAAGCATCCTGCTCCACCTTTACTAAAAGTTCCTGTTCCTCCTCTACACTCAGCAGGTATCTGCGCCTTCCGCCCCTTGGATTGTACACAATAGAGGACGGCCCATTTTTGTTATACCCTTCTACTATTTTGTATATGCTTGGATGAGATAACCCAACCAGCGGTGATATAAGTTCTGCAGAATGAATATTACCCACCTGGATTAAATATAATATCTGCCAACGGCTGAATACAGCAGTGTTGCGGGTGGCGGCCAGGCGGCCCGACAGATCATCATCGCTTAAATGGCTTATCAATTGCAGCGTACGCATACCCGCTTATTTAATATGCAATATACGAAATATTTATATTAATACTTTTGATAGCGGTTTATTATTATCCTGCAAAATATGCAGGGGCGGTTGAACACCACACTGGTTTTCTTTAATGGTCCATGGCCCAAAACCTTCAGCATCTATTTTTTTATCCACGGAAATAGTGATATCCTGGTGCCAGGCCACAAACCAGTTTGATTCTGCTGGTTTATCAAAATAAATGGATTTAACCACAAAATATTCATTACCAAAAACTGAGCTGATGATATTTTTAAGTTTGTCGTTAAAAATTAACCCAGCTACTTCGGGTACCTCTTTTAAAAACTGCCGGATAGCAAATAAATTACCTGACTTCCGAAAGTTAATACCTTTATCGCTGGCATTATCAATGGCATATACAATACCAGCCACTTCCTGGTCATTAAAAATATTTTCTAAAACAGCAAATCCATTCGTCTCAATTCCACTTTTTACCGTAGCCAATTCATCCATAATTTTTCGAAATAGTACTGCGAAGATGAAAATTTTTTTACACGCAGCAGCCATTTTGCTTATGTATTTAAACTTCCCCCATCTTTGCCCAATGTTACGTATCGGCCTTATTTCAGACACACACAATTACTTAGACGATGCCGTTTTTAAGCATTTTGGGCAATGTGATGAAATATGGCATGCCGGGGATTTTGGCACTATTGCCGTAGCTGAAAAGCTGCGCAATTTTAAACCGCTTGTTGGCGTATACGGCAATATTGACGGGCAGGACATAAGAAGTAAATACCCGGAAAAAATTATTTTCACGCGTGAGCAGGTTAAGGTTTTTGTGCAGCATATTGGCGGCTATCCGCCAAAATACACGCCGCAGGTAAAGCCTGTAATAGCGGCAGAGTGTCCAAATCTTTTTATAAGCGGGCACTCGCATATTTTAAAAATAATGTTTGATGATAAGTTGCAATGCCTGCATATTAATCCCGGTGCGGCGGGGCTGCAGGGATGGCATAAAGTGCGCACGCTGGTAAGGTTTACCATTGACGGGAAAGATATGAAGAACTGCGAAGTAATAGAAATGAAGCGGCATTGAGGGTTAATGGCAAGCAGGTTAAAGGCAAACTAACAAAACCCATCCGGGTCCGCCTCCTGGCAAACCATCAAATTAAAACTGTAAAGTTTTTCTGTACTTACCCAACCTGCCAAATCTATTATGTGTATATGGTCATAAATAACTGAATACAAATACATTTTATGAAAAGTAATTTATTGATTGGCACAAGCTGTATGCTGGCAGCCTGCGTTGTGCTCTATGCCTGCCAAAAGCAGCTAAGCCCTGCAAAAGCTTCACCCAGCATTACAGCATCCGCAACTAACGCTGCTACCGGTGAAAAAGTAACCTTAAATGTCAATAACATTCCAACCGGCACTC
>JABDGS010000045.1 GCA_013285915.1 Bacteroidota bacterium | reverse complement strand
TACCATCAGCTAAAAAGGCGATGATAAACCAAATAAACAATCCCATAGGCACGGCAACAGTCATTATAAAATTCCTTATTTCATGCCCCAGGTGCATAAAGTAAGCAACTATATAAAACGCTTTTGCAAGCATTAATATAACAATTACGCCCTTTGTAAGGTCTTTTTCAAAACTGCCGTCAGGCATTTGCAGTTTTATCATCATTATACCAAGCGCCAGCTCAACTATTGTTAGCACCGAAAGAATAATGGTTACTTTTCTTATTTCCTTCGAGCCTCCGCCATGGGTATCCGCGTGCGTTACGTCAGTATATGTTGTATGTTGTTCCATTCAAATGTTTTTAGTCGTTCAGCAATTTTTAAATAAGGTAAAAACAGGTAAATACAAATACCCAAACAAGGTCTACAAAGTGCCAGTACAAACCAGCCTTTTCAATCATAAGGTAGTGCCCTCTTTTGTCAAAATCGCCCCTTAGTGTTTTTATAAGCATTACAATATTTATTATAACACCGCTAAATACGTGAAACCCATGAAAACCTGTAATGGTAAAAAAGAAGTTCGTAAAATCCTGGTGCCCTACGGTGCCATTTGAATTTGCGAAAGGGTTCATGCCCCACCATGCATGCTCATCAAGGCGTAAGTGTGTCCACTCCCATGCCTGGCAACTTAAAAACGCCAAACCGCCAATTATCGTCCATATAAGGTTGCGAACCACTTTCGGCCTGTCCATAGCGTGCCCAGCCTGTACCGCAATAACCATGGTTACCGAACTGATGATAAGGATAAACGTCATGATACTTACAAATACCAGCGGTGCATTTGAATTTTCACCAGAAAACGGGTACGATTTAAACACCAGGTTGGGGTTAGGCCAGCCATTGGCAGAAAACCGTGTTGTACCATAAGCAATAAGAAATGCACCAAACGTAAAAGCATCACTCATTAAAAAATACCACATCATCACCTTTCCATACTCCACATTAAAAGGGCTTTTACCCCCACCCCAGTATTTAGGGGCTGTTGTTGCCGTTGCAGTAGTTGTAGCCATGTTGATTAAAAGAATTTCGTTCGCAAATTTATTATCCTGTGCTCAAAAAGCCGCATAATTACCCATATTTTTCCGCCTTAAGCCAATTTGAAAAATATAAACAGGTATATCCATAGTATATCTACAAAATGCCAGTAAGTGCTCACTATTTCAATACCAGTAACATTATACCTTTTTATTTTACTGCTGTATGCCCTTATAAATACTACTATTAAAGCAATTACCCCACCCAGCACATGCAATATATGTAACCCCGCAATTACGGCTATAAACGATGCAGCCGGATTGCTGCCCTGCCCCAATAACTGAACACCATGCCCATTTAAATAAAAGAACCCAAAAAATTGGCTTGCTCCAAATAACAGGCCCAGTATTGCCGTAAGTGTTACCAATATTTTGTACCGGGGCATTTCACGCGCCTTAAATGCCTTTACGGCCAGGTACATAGTTAGGCTGCTCAACAATATTATTATAGTCGAATACCAAAAAACAGGCGGTAAGGAAAACTCCAGCCAGTTTTCCTGGTTGCTCCTTACAATATAAGCGCTTGTAAGCCCTGCAAACATCATAATTATAGCGCCCATAGCCACCCACATGGCAAACTTGTGCGGGTGCAACCTCTTTCTTTCCGGACTGGCCGCTGTACTCATCATCACTGCTTTGTTTTATTATTTATTGCAGGTTGGCGATTGCAGATTTATTGTACCGCATCAGCATCTCCATTCCCGCTATTTTTATGTTATTAGTATCTTTAACACTTCAAAATTTACCTGCAATCTGCAATCTGCAATCTGCAATCTGCAATCTGCAATCTGCAATCTGCAATCTGCAATCTGCAATCAAAATACGCCCTTATCTGCCAGCAGCGCTAACAGCACTATAGGCAAATAAATATAACTGCTGAACATTACCCGCCTTGCCGATTTTACGTCCATATTTTTATACAGCCGCAGGCTTTGTATAACCATGCCAATATTACATGCCAGCACTATCCATAAACTTACCATCCCGCTTATATGAAAAATATAAGGCAATATACCAACAGGTATCATTAAAACGCTGTACATAACAGCCTGCATTGCTGTAAACCGTGTGGGTCCCTTATCAGCAGGCAATAATTTAAACCCGGCTTTTGAATAATCGTTGTGCGCTACCCAGGCAATGGCCCAAAAATGCGGGAACTGCCATAAAAACTGGATGCCAAACAATACCCACCCTGCGCCGTTTGAAAATACATCGTCTCTAACGGTAAATAACGCTGTAGGGCTTACCAGGCCGGTTGCTGCCACCCAGCCAATTAGGCAGGGTAAAGCACCGGGCAAAGCACCTACAAGTACAGCTATGGAATTTACCTTTTTAAGCGGCGTGTAAACGTAGGCATATAAAAAAAGGCTTATAGCTGAAAGTAGGGCTGCCGCACTGTTAAACTCCCTGTACATCATAAACACCCCTGCAAAACCGGCTATCCCGGCAAACGTGTAGGCTTCATCAGTACTCATACGGCCTGCGGCCACGGGCCTTTTACCGGTGCGCTTCATCATCGCATCAGTATCTTTCTCAACAGCCTGGTTAATAGCATTGGCACTGCCTGTAACAAGCATGCCCGCTACAAAAAGCATAATAATTTTTATTACAGTATCGCTATTGTGCACTTCAACATTAGGCGCAAGCAAATAGCAGATAACACAGGAAAAAACAACCGTAAAGCTTAAGGTAAACTTTACCAGCTGAAAATAATCCTTAGCTTTTTGGGCCAGCTTTAGCGAAGCTGACGAACTATTAATATTACCGGCCACTATAATTTGCTTATTAACCACAAAGTTCTTTTGAAAAATGATGCCCTGCTTAGCCAGGGCATTATTTATATTTAGTAAGCTGCTTTCGCAAGTAATTAATTTTAATGATTTGTTTCGTTTGGATCAACCGGTGTTGTTTGGGGGATAAATTCCCTGCCGTCCTTGGCATAGTCATACGCCCAACGGTACACTTCCGGTATTTCGCCAGTCCAGTTTCCATGGCCCGGCCTGATTGGAGTTGTCCATTCAAGCGTATTTGAGCCATACGGGTTTTGCGTAGTTAATTTCCTTCCTTTCCAAATTGAATAGAAAAAGTTGAAGAGGAACAAAATCTGCACTGCAAACACGATTAATGCCACTGTACTTATAAACTGGTTAAGGCCTCCAAACTGTTTAAAACTTTCCCATGCACTATAGCTGTAATACCGGCGTGGCATACCTGCAAGGCCTTCGTAGTGCATTGGCCAGAAAATAAGGTAAGCACCGGCCATAGTTACCCAAAAGTGAATATAGCCAAGGGTATTGTTAAGATATCGCCCGTACATTTTTGGGTACCAATGGTATATGCCGGCAAACATACCAAACATTGATGCAACACCCATTACTATATGAAAGTGTGCCACTACAAACATAGTATCGTGCAGGTGAATATCAAGCGCAGAGTTACCCAGCCAAATACCCGTTAAGCCACCAGAGATAAACAAGCTTACAAAACCTATGGCAAACATCATGGCAGGCGTAAACCGTATATTACCGCGCCACAGTGTTGTAAGCCAGTTAAACACTTTAATGGCGGACGGCACCGCAATAAGCAGGGTTAACAGCACGAATATTGAACCTAATAATGGGTTTAACCCCGTTACAAACATGTGGTGCGCCCAAACCAGGAACGCCAATATTGCTATCGCGAAAAGAGAACCCACCATTGCCATATAACCAAATATTGGCTTGCGGGAGTTTACAGATAATATTTCAGATACCATGCCCATTGCCGGCAACAGGATGATGTACACTTCAGGGTGGCCGAGGAACCAGAATAAGTGCTGAAACAGGATAGCATTACCGCCTTCGTTCGGCAGCGCACCTACACCGTTTACAAAAATGTCTGACAAATAGAAGCTGGTACCAAAGTTACGGTCGAAAATAAGGAGGATAAAACCAGACAACAGCACCGGGAATGATAACACACCCAGTACGGCTGTAAAGAACAACGCCCAAATAGTTAACGGCAACCTCGTCATGCTCATACCTTTGGTACGCATGTTAAGTATGGTTACTATGTAATTTAAGCCGCCTAATAATGATGAAACAACAAACAAAGCCATTGCTATAACCCACAGGTCCATACCACGCCCCGAGCCAGGGGATGCATCCCTTAAAGCACTTAAAGGCGGGTAAGCTGTCCAGCCACCGCTAAAAGGCCCGGTTTCTACAAATATGGAAGAAAGCATTACCACGCTTGCCATAAAAAAGAACCAATAGCTAAGCATATTGAGAAAAGGTGATGCCATATCGCGGGCACCTACCTGCAAAGGAATAAGGAAGTTTGCAAACGTACCGCTCAAACCGGCTGTTAACACAAAAAACACCAGTACAGTACCATGCGTTGTAACAAGTGCATAATACGCCTGTGCCGTTATTCTGCCATCCTGCACCCACCATTTGCCTAAAATATCCTGCAGGAACATAAACTTGGTATCAGGATAGCCCAGTTCTAAACGAAAAAGCACCGACATTAAACCACCTAATATTGCCCACACCATACCAGTTATTAAAAACTGCTTGGCAATCATTTTATGGTCCATGCTAAACACATATTTCGAAATAAATGTTTCATGGTGGTGGTGCTCATGGTGTTCACCATGGTCGTGGTGTGCATCATGTGCAGTTGCCCCTTCAACATTTGCGTGCAAAACAGCTTCATTACTCATACAAAAACTCTTTTCTGTGTTCTAATAATAATATATAATCCCACCTGCAATCATTCCTCAAACAACTCTTCTATTTTTTTGCCACAACAACCGCCATTTTTTTAGCGGTGTCAGCTGTTGGCACAGGCGGCGGCGGAAACGCAGATGAATACGCTGAATGCTGGCTCGCTATCCAGGCATCAAATTCCGGCTGCGTAACAACCTTAACAATGCCCCTCATACTATAGTGCCCGTTGCCACACATCTGGTCGCAGCTTATTTCATATTCAAAATCCGGGTTACCCAGCTTTTCTTTCATTTCTTTTGTAGTGTACAGCGGCGTAAACCACATAGTGGTTGGTGTGCCCGGAACAGCATCCATTTTCATCCTGAAATGTGATAAACCCACATCATGTATTACATCTCTTGAGCCTATCCGTAGCTTTACCGGCCTGTTCTTAACGCAGTACATGGTAAATTCAGCAACAATATCATCATGCGCAGCAGGGTCATCCTTTATGTTGATATCGGCGCTGTCTTTCCACATAAGGCCAAGTGAATTATTGGCATCAATCATTTTATAATACTTCTTGCCAAATGTGTTATCCTTGCCAGCATAACGGAAGATCCATTTAAACTGCATGCCTGTAACTTCAACCTGCAAAGCGTTTTTAGGCGCTTCGCCCGTAAATGAAAACCAGTTTCTTAACCCTATTACAACCAGTACTGTAAGTGCTATTGCAGGTATAACCGTCCATATTATTTCCATCATATTGTTATGAGGAAAGAAGTAAGCTTTGCGTTTATCGTTTTCCTGGTAGCGGAAAGCAAACCAAAACAATGCTACCTGTGTAATTACAAAAACAATTCCCGTAATAATAAGGGTAAGAAAAAGCATCGAGTCAACTTTTTCGCCCTGCTCACTTGCAGCACCCTGTGCCATAAGCGTTTTGCTGTAAAACATGTCATTACACCAATAAACACCTATAAGGCCCAGCACCAGAAAAGCTATCATAAAAAAACCGTTGAGCTTATTGTTCTCCTTACGGCTTTTTTCTTCGCCCTTCAATACAGATACATATTCACTTGCCTTGGCTATCTGGAATATTATCAGAAAGACAAGTACAATCACTGCTATGGTAAAGAAAGTTGACATCGTTTTCAAAATTTTAGGTAAAGGGTGTAAGGCTTAAGGTGTAAGGCTTTCACCTCTAACCCTCCTGACAGCTTCCCTAAACCTTGTTTTTACATTTATATTCCTTTTACAATTTGTGCTTGCTAATTCGCCCTATCCATTTCCCATCCCATACCTTTTACCTTAAACCTTACGCCTTAAACCTTATGTATGGTGAATAATACTTTCTTTAAAGAAGGGGTGATACTTTGCCAGTAATGGCTTGCTTGCCAACGACTTACTTACAAAGTAAATTATCATACCCACAAAAAATGCCGCCGTGCCAAAATCAAGCCACCCTAATGTTGAGCTTTCTTTTCTTACGCTGCCCATTATCATTTGGTAAAAATCTACCCAGTGGCCAAAGAGTATTAACACAGCCATAAACGTAACTAATGTATAATTTCTTTTTGCCGACCTCTTCATCAAAATTAAAATCGGACAGATAAAGTTGATGATTATGTTTAAGAAAAAGATGCCTTTGTATACACCCTGAACGCGGTTTTTGAAATAAACCGTTTCTTCAGATATATTACCATACCATATAAGCATATACTGTGAAAACCACAGGTATGTCCAGAAAATGGAGAATGCAAACATAAACTTACCCAGATCGTGCAGGTGTTCCTGGTTTGTATATTCAAGATAACCTTTGTTCTTAAGATAAATTACCCACAGGGCTATCAAACTCATACCAGATACAAAGCTGCTTGCAAAAGTATACCAGCTATACATGGTGCTGTACCAGTTTGCATCAATACTCATCATCCACAACCAGGGCACGGTAGAACCTACAGTTAAAGCAAACCACACTATAAAAAGCGAAGCTGTAACTGTGTTTCTCCATACAAAGCTTTTACCTGTTTCCTGGTTTTGCAAAGCAGCGTCATCAGCCTCGCGGCTAAGCATACGCATTCTTGCACCAAGCAAAGACCATAAGCCAATTGCCAGTATGGTCCATACCAAATAAAATACAGGGTTTAAAAAGCCAAGCTTCTTTAATACTTCCTCATTACCTGCTTTTTCAAGTGCTTCTTTATTAAGCCAGGGATAAATATTTGTTGACGGGCCCATGCCAAAAACAATAAACATCATTATGGCAAAAGCTATAATTCCAAAAATAGGCACCAGCGTTGAAATAGCTTCAGGTACGCGGCGAAACGTCATTTGCCAGCCGCCCATTGCAAGCGTGGTTGCGCATATAAAAAACATGCTTGCATTACAAATAAGCATAAAGAAAATGGAATTGTACAGCATAGTAGCCCAAAAAATATCTTTGGTATGCTGGTTGGCACTTGCACCCATGGTATGGGTTACAAAGCCAATTATTATGGTAAGAAGACCTATACCGGTTAAAGCCAGCGCCCAGGTCTTCATTTTTGCCGGAACTTCAAATTGTTCTTTAATAGCTACCATCTTTATCTCTTTTATCTCGGTTAAAGTAGTTCGTTCTTAATAATTTATTTTTTTACTGCACCGCCTTTTGCTGCTGTACTGTCACTCTTTGCCGGTGTTGCTGCTGATGCTTTTTTAGCCAGCTGCATGGTTTTTATGTAATGTACTACCATCCAGCGCTGGTGGCGGCTTAACTGCGATGCATAACTGCCCATCAGGTTTTTGCCGTATGTAACTGAATAAAATATTTGTCCTTCGGGCATTACCGATACTATAGGGTCGCCTAACAGGTCTTTTGGTTTCGACGGAAAAGGGCCATTGCCATCTTTCCACAACGGGCCATTACCATCCATATCGGGCCCGTGGCAAATACCGCAGTTAACTAAGTAAAGGCGTGCAGCTTCTGTGCTGTCAGTAGTATTCAGCATGGTAATAGGGTTGGGCACAAGCTTTGATGCTGCATAGTTAGCTGTATCGCCCACTTTGTCCTTTGCCACCGGAAAAGGCATTTCCTCGCCCCTTGCAATGGTACCCTCAACAGGCTGGTTATTATAAAATATTTTGTCGCTTATGTCGCCTGCGTCCGTTGTAAACTTGGCTGAATCTCTTTCTGCGTATGTCTCAAAAGCGCGGCTATACGCCATATCAGGCATGTATATCCGGCCTTGCTCACGCCTTACATCGTTACAGCTAACCAATGCGACGCCCGCCGAAAGAAAAGTAAAAACAAGTAATTTTTTCATTGTTCTATTCAGTTTATGCAACTCCAAAATCAGTATCCTTAATTAACCGCTGCTCTTTATCATAAGTACCAACCCACCATTCTGTTTCTGCTTCCTGTACACTTACTTCAACGGCGCCATTACGGGTTAAAAACGCCTGCAGGTCATCAACATTTGTTTTAGCAGTGCACTCAATTACCATTACAAAAAGGTCGTCGGTGGCACGCGGATGAAAATGGTGTTTTTTTACAAATGGCGCCAATTGGCACAGGTAACAAAAAGTAAGTACCATACCTACCGCCGAAAACAATACCGTCAGCTCAAATATAATTGGTATCCATGCCGGCAATGCAAAATGCGGCTTACCACCTATATTAACAGGCCAGTCGTATGTAAATACGTAGCTAATGCCACCCAGCGCTGTGCAAGTACCGGTTATAGCATATATAAACCCGGCAGTGTGCAGGCTTGTTTCGCGCAGGCCCAAAGCATGATCAAGCCCGTGCACCGCGAACGGCGTATACACATCGTGAATTTTATACCCGGACATACGTACTTTTTTTACGGCCGGAAATAAAACCGCCTCATCGTCAAAAGCACCTACTACAAATTTCTTTTTTGACATGTTCTCTTAATTATTTATTGTCAAAGCTTCGTACCTGTTTTCTATTTCACTTTTCATTTTTCACTCCTCACTTTTCACTCTTAACTGCTAATGGCTATGCGCACCTGCAACCACATGACCGTCAATGTGCGCATGTTCACTTGCAAACTCCTCAACACCCTGCATTTCAATACTGCCAACTTTAGCTTTAAAGCTTTCGCCACTGGTTTTCAAAATATATTTTATTTCTGCAATTGCTATTGTCGGGAAATATTTTGAGAAGAGGAAGAAGCAGGTGAAGAACAACCCGAACGTACCTAAATAAAATCCTATCTCCCAAATAGATGGGTGATAGTACACCGCCCATGATGATGGCAGATAATCGCGGTAAAGCGAGGTAACAATAATTACAAAACGCTCAAACCACATACCTACGTTTACAATAACGCTCATAAAAAAGGTAACAAACAGGTTTCTCCTCATTTTACGGAACCAGAATATCTGGGGGCTTAGCACGTTACAGGTCATCATACCCCAATATGCCCAGCCATAAGGGCTGAAGAGGTTGGCGCGGCTGTACCAGAATGTGTACCCTTCATATTTATTCTGGCTGTACCAGCCCATAAATAGTTCAGTTAAATAAGCACATCCTACTATTGAGCCCGTTAATACAATTACTTTATTCATTGCCTCAACGTGGCCAAGCGTAATATATTCCTGCAGGTTAAATACCTTTCGTATTACCACAAGCAGCGTTTGCGTCATGGCAAAGC
Source organism: Bacteroidota bacterium (assembly GCA_013285915.1). GTDB lineage: Bacteria > Bacteroidota > Bacteroidia > Chitinophagales > Chitinophagaceae > JABDFW01. Next base: position 22,201 of record JABDGS010000045.1, on the reverse strand, counting down.
CTGAAAAGATGGCACCGGCAACGAAGTAAGGAGGGAAAATGGTTGTATGCCAGCCCGGTATTACCGAAGTTGCGAAGTCCATAGATACTATGGTGTGCACTGACAATACCAGTGGTGTTGCCAAACCGGCAAGCACCAGCGATAATGCCTCATGCCTTTGCCAGTGTTTGGTTGAGCCAACCCAGCCAAAAGATGCAATACCATATAATTTTTTACGAAGTTTTGTTTTTGCCCTGTCGCGCACGGTACCAAAATCGGGTATTAAACCGCTGTACCAGAACAATAACGATACGGTAAAGTATGTTGAGATAGCGAACACGTCCCACATTAACGGCGAGTTAAAGTTAGGCCAAACCGGGCCGCGTGTATTTGGGTAAGGAAAGATGAAAAAGCACATCCATACACGGCCCATGTGGAAGATAGGAAACTGGCCAGCGCACATTACCGCAAAGATCGTCATAGCCTCAGCAGCACGGTTAACACCGGTTCTCCAGCCCTGGCGGAACAGTAAAAGGATCGCGGAGATCAGCGTACCTGCGTGACCTATACCCACCCACCAAACGAAGTTTGTAATATCCCAACCCCAGCCTATTGTTTTATTAAGGTTCCACTGCCCAATACCGTAAGTAACTTCCCTGTACACACTATATACGCCAAACAGTAAGCACGAAGCGGAAACAAAAAAGCCTATATACCAAAGCTTGCTTGGTTTTGCTTCAATAGGGCGCACAATATCTTCTGTTACCTGGTGATAATCTTTAACACCATCTACCAGCGGTTCCCTTAACTGTGATTCGTACTTTAAATGCATTTTGAATGATTTAGAATCAAGCTACAAGCGTGATCTTAAAAATTTTGTTTATACCCTGACTGCAAAAACACTTTTTATCCTTCAGTAACAATCTCTTCATCCCTGTTGCGCACTTTTGCCAGGTAAGTAACGTTAGGCAAAGTGTGCAGTTGTTCAATTACCCTGAACATGCGCTCATTATTTTCTGCCCGGTTAACTGTAACGGCACTTTTGCTGTCGTTTTTGTCACCGAACACAATGGCGTTTGTAGGGCATGCCTGCTGGCAGGCTGTTTTAACATCCCATTCGTTGTTCTCACCTGTTTTCAGCGGGCGGCTTTCTTTTTTAGCTTTCAGTTTGCCTTCCTGCAAACGCTGCACGCAGAAGGAACATTTTTCCATTACACCACGGCTGCGCACAGTAACATCAGGGTTAAGTACCATTCTCACAAGGTCTTCATTCATACCCATTGTTACATTGCTTATATGGCCCTGCTGGTTATGAGGGAAACTGTCAGCACCTGTATAATCAGCCCAATTAAAACGGCGTACTTTATAAGGGCAGTTGTTTGCGCAATACCGTGTACCTATACAGCGGTTATATGCCATTTGGTTCAGGCCTTCGCTGCTGTGGTTGGTTGCATTTACAGGACAAACATTCTCACACGGCGCGTTGTCGCAATGCTGGCACATCAAAGGCTGAAACACCACAGTTGGGTTATCAATATCACCGCTGTAATAACGGTCAATACGGATCCAGTGCATATCGTGATAACGTGATACTTCCCTTTTACCAACCATGGGTATATTGTTCTCTGCAAAACATGCTACAACGCACGCCCCGCAACCAACGCAGGTATTAAGGTCAACGCTCATGCCCCAATGGATGCCCGGTTTTTTATATACAGGGTAAATTGTTCCATCCTTTTCAAAATTATCAACACCGCCCCATGGTTTTAATTCATGTTCGCGGTCTTCAAGTACCTGGCCGGGCTTCTTTTTAAATGAGTTGAGTGTAAACTCTTTCATCACTTCAGTACGCGTGCCCTGCGGTGTAGTATACACGTTATGGGTTTGCGTCATGGCAACTATATAAGTATCATCTTCAAGTTTAATATCGGCATCACCAAAGTACTGAACGCTGCTGCCATTAAAGCTTGCCAGGGGAAATGCGTTTTGACCAATTGGGTCACCTTCGTCCGTCAAGGCAGCCAATCCAACGTTTTTGCTTCTACCATAACCAACAGCGATACCTATTGTATTTTCTTCGGTACCCGGTATAATAACAGCAGGCAGTTTAACTGATTTGCCGTTAACCGTTACCGTAAGCACTTTTTTAGGAGGGTTAACCTCGTAAGCATCAGCCTGGCCAGCGTTCTGCACGTCAATTTTTAAAACATCCAGCGCGAGTTTAGGTGAAACAATTACATAGTTGTCCCAGGTAGCTTTTGTAACAGGGTCGGGCATTTCCATCAACCAGGGGTTAGCGGTGCCCTGCCCTGCGCCTATACCTACCTTCTGGTATAAAACAACTTCGTATTTGCCGCCTTTTTTGCCAGCAGCAGCAGAAATTGCGCCTGCAACGCCTGATGCATTAAAGGCACCCGCAGCAGGTGTTATTGCAGTACCGGCAGCAGTAGCAACGCCGTCCTGCAGGGCTTTATCCCAGCCAGCCACGCCGCCAAGCTTAGCACCCCAGTACGTTTTAAAAGCGGTTAAATAGTCGGTTGCGGCCCCACTCCATTTTAATAAGCTATCCTGCCATTGGCGGGTTTTAAATAATGGGTGAATTGTGGGCTGTATAAATGAGTAAAAACCAGCTTTTGGTTCAGCATCACCCCAGCTTTCCAGGTAATGACTGTCAGGGATGATATAAGTGCAATGTTCTGCTGTTTCGTCTTTTTTGGGACTGAAAGAAACAGACAGTTTAACTTTCGCTAAGCCACTTACTACTTTGTCTTTGTCGTACCAGCTGTAAACAGGGTTTGCGCCGTGCACAAGTAATGCGCCTACCTTGCCTGCATTCATATCTGCCACTAAATCAGCAAGATTTTTATCAATACCTAATTTGTAGTTAACCGTTGCACTCCAGTCAATAGTTTTCCCGCTTGCCTGCAGCTCTTCATTAATCGCGTTTACTATTATTTGAATATTAACGTCGTTGCTGCCGCTAACAACCAGCGCTGCGCCTTTGTTGGCAGTTAATTCTTTAGCAGCTTTTGTAATACCTTCTTTCACTTTATCGCTAACACCGCTTACGCCCTGGCCTTTTACCGCGCTTAATAAAGCTGCAGCAATTGCCCCTGTTTCACTTGGCTTATGCAAATATCTTTCATCAGCATTGCTGCCTGTTAAGCTGGCAACTGTTTCAAAATGAAAATGCCTGCTTAAAGATGGGTTTTTCTGCTCAAGCTTTCTGCCTTTTGCGTATTGTTTTGTAAACTCAACCGGGCTTAACCATGTGCCCAAAAAGTCGGCGCCTATACTTGCAATAACTTTTGCGTTTTCAAAACGGTAAGAAGGTATGGCCCTTTTGCCGTAGGTAGCCTCGTTTGCGAGCAGCATACCAGTGTAGGAAACTGCATCGTACTGCACGTGCTTACTGCCGGGGAATTTGGCTATAAATTGATTTATTGCATCTAAAGTAGTAGGAGAATTTATGGTACTTGTAAGAACAACAACTGGTGCACCGCCTAAACCGGCCAATGCAGCAGCTATGCCTTTATCAGCCGCTTCAAATGTCACCTCGTTTCCGCCCATAGTTGGAAAGCGTAAACGTGCCATATCGTATAACTCAAGTACTGAGGCCTGCACCCTTGCTGATGTACCACCTTCAGTAATGGGAGAAAGCTCGTTACCTTCAATCTTAATCGGGCGGCCATCACGTACTTTTGCCAAAACACTTACCACATCACCATCCTGCACAAAAGTTGTGGCATAATAATTTGATACGCCGGGTACAATATCTTCGGGCTTATTGGCAAAAGGGATTGACTTTTTTACAGGTATTTCGCAACTGGCGGCGATTGCTGCTGCCGCTGTGCTAAAACCCAAATATTTAAGAAAGTCCCTTCTTGGTGTAGGTGTTTTAAAAAAGCCGCCATCTTCCGCTCCTTCAAATGGCAACTCCTGCTTAAACTCATCTTTCCCTGCGATTTGAAAGGCTTCTGAATTATTCAGCTCTCCGAAACTTTGCCAATGTTTATTTTGCTCCATATTTACCCAGCCCGGTAACCGGACATTTATGTATTAAAAAATATGTTTTGGTTGGTAGCCGCCCCCGTTCCTCTAAAAAAATTTAAGGGCAAGCTTATATTAATAATGGCATTTCTGGCAATCGGTACCGCCAATGTTTTCTACAGTTACGCTGTCCATTTTATGGTTGTCCATATCCTTTTGGTACCTTTCGTATATGCTGTAGAAACCATTGTCTTTAAAGTTAACTTTTGTAGTGCGGTGGCAGTTTATACACCAGCCCATGCTTAAAGGTGCAAACTGGTACACTTCATCCATTTTTGTAATTTCACCGTGGCAGGTTTGACACTGTACTTTACCGGCTACTACGTGCTGAGAGTGGTTAAAATATACGTGGTCAGGCAAATTATGAATCCTTGTCCATTCAATAGGTTGTGCTGTTTTGGCATCCCATGGCTGGCCGGGTGTATAATTTGCGTATTTATATAATTTCTGAATTTCGGCTGTACCATTTATTTCTTCACCTTCGGCAGTATACAACTTGGCAGTGCCTTTGTATTCTTTAATTGCCATGTGGCAGTTCATACAAATATTTACGGAAGGTATAGTTGCCTGCTTGCCCTGGTAGGTACCAACGTGGCAATACATACAGTTTATCTGGTTAACACCTGCATGTACTTTGTGCGAGTAGAAAATAGGCTGTTTTGGCTGAAATTTTTCTTCGCGGCCCAAACCAATTGCACCTTCAACAGTCATATAACCGCCTACAAGAAATACTACAACCAGTATAAAAGCTATGTAAGCTTTATTTCTCCAGAACGAAACCGGCTCTTCAGTATGCATACCGTCTTTATCGTCTGCCAGTTTTTTAAGATTGGCGTTAACCTGTAACAGTACAAAGGCAACAACTGCAAGTACCAAAGTAAGGATGCCGTAGAGCAGGGTGTTATCACCTTCGGGTTCACCATTTGGCGTCAATCCTGGAACGGCCGGTGGCGGACCTTTATAAATTGCGAGGTATGCTATTATATCGTCAATTTGCGCTTCGCTTAATATGCCATCAAACACAGTCATCCCGCCTGCTGAACTAAATTGGTGCTGCAGGCTAACAGCATAAACATTGCCGCTTGCCAGCACTTTTTGGTTATTTTTGATCCATGAATGCAGCATTTTATTATCCTTCTTCCAGCGGTCATACGCGCCTTTTAAGGCTGGCCCTGTTAGCTGCGTTTCCATCGAGTGGCAGGAAGTACAGTTTGCCTTAAACAAAGCTTCACCATTTGTTGCATTCTGAGCGTATAGGTTGCCTCCAAAAAACAAAAGAGAGATAAAACAAATAGATCCAAAAGTTAGTTTCGAGGCAATTTTTCTATTGTGGGTCATAATCACAATGCTGTTGGTTGGATGTGGAAAAATCTCACGAATGCCGCAAAAATATGACACGATGTTGACAAAACACCATACGCTTTAAATTTTTTTTAACCATTATCCTGTGCTATATTCCGCCGCTCACCTGCACAATTCCCTAAAAATCAAATGCTTCAAACTCGGGTATTTTCAACATTTTTGCGCTTCAATTATAGTGTCATGAGCATCAAATTAGCAGTATTTGCCTCAGGTGCAGGCAGCAATGCAGAGAAAATAATTCAATACTTCAATCATTCCGATCCAAAAAAAAATATTGAAGTGGCCGTTATTGTATGTAATAAACCGCATGCGGGTGTGCTGGATATTGCTAAAAACCATAATATCCCCGCCATTTTATTGAATAAAGAAAAATTTTTTAGGGGCAACGGTTATGCTGATGAACTGAAAGAAGCCCGTATTGATGCTATTGTACTGGCCGGTTTTTTATGGAAGATACCTTCTGCCCTTGTGAGCGCTTATAATAACAGGATATTAAATATACACCCGGCGCTGCTGCCAAAATATGGCGGAAAGGGGATGTATGGCAATTTTGTGCATGAAGCCGTTATTGCCGCCGACGATGATGAAAGTGGCATAACCATACACATAGTGGATGAACAGTACGACCATGGCCACCACATTTTCCAGGCGATATGCCCGGTTTTGCCAGGCGATACACCTGCTACCCTGGCTGCCCGTATTCACGCGCTTGAGCACGCTAACTATCCTAAGGTTATTGAAGAATTTGTTGGAAAAATCAAGATATAAGTACGAGGCACGAGTGCCGGTGTTTTCATTTGCAACGACCATGCATCTATTATTAGTGAAAAATACCAATATTGGGGGATGATCAGCATGAACCCCGAGGGTTTTGAAACCCTCGGGGTTTAATAAGAGAGGCTGACAAAGGTGGATGGAAAAATCCGGTGAAACTATTTTATTGTACTGCTGTAAATGTATAATCGCCGGATTGTAATTTATAAATAGCTTTCCCATTTTCAAATTTCATAAATATTATGCCTTTTGCCTTTTCAGCAGGCTTACCGCTTTCCTGTATTCCATTTGCACTGAGTGCAGGCAGGTATAATACAGCGGTTGTATTAGCTGGCACCGTTGCTTTGTATGTAAGCATGCCTTTGTCAACACGCCAGCTACTGTTTATCCTACCCATTGGGCCATCATAATATCCCTTTGCCCAGGTAATAGCACCAGTAGGGTCTGGTTCAGGTTGAAGAACAAATTTTTGAAAGCCTGGTTCATCGCGCTGTATGCCTAACGAATATGCCATCATCCACTGCCCTACCGCCCCAAATGAGTAGTGGTTAAAACTATTCATGCTATTATTACCGCCAAAACCATTATCAGTAGTATAGCCGTTCAAACGCTCCCAAATGGTTGTTGCACCCTGGTTAACCGCATATAACCAGGAAGGGTATTGATCGTTCAGCAATATTTTATAAGCGGAAGCATTATACCCATTATCGGACAACGATTTGCTCACCCATGCCGTGCCGATAAACCCCGTCATTAACGAATATGGCGGATGCGTTACCCCCTGGTCATCTTTGTTTTCACGGGCAACAGCATTCTGCAGGTTTTTTGCCATGTAGGGGATGTTCTCGTCGCTAAATACACCCAGGGCTAGCCCTACCGCATAAGAAGTTTGTGTGTCAACAGGTTTAAATGCAGGTTTTGGCGCATTTTGATTTGGAAGCCCAAAGCCACCGCCACCAATAAGGCCTATAGTTTTTTTATCGGCGCCAACAAAGGTTTTATTAAAAAATCCCTTTCGGTCATTATATTTTTTTACAAACTTTAAAGCATCTTCCGCCCTGCCCAATATTCCGGCCACATTTGCCATAATACCAAGATCGTACACATGGTAGGCTGTTACAAGATAGTCTGTACCCAACTGGTTATTTTGCGGGCCCAGCCAATCGCCTAACTGCCCATCAGAACTTAAGCCAGTTTGTTTATTAATGGTTGAATCAATATAATCAAGGTAAGCAACCATGGCATTATAATGTTCCTGCAACAGCAAAGTGTCTTTATATTGCATAAATGCCTCCCACGGCACTGTAATACCGGCACTCCCCCAAAGCACACCGCCAAAGCCGCCGCCAACAGGGGCAATATCAGTGAACTTACCGTTTGGCCTTTGCACATTGCGCATAGCATACATGTGCCGCCTTAAAAATTCTTCGGCGTTGGAAAGATAAGTGGCTGTGCGGGAGAAAACGCTTATATCACCCGACCAGCCCATGCGCTCGTTACGTTGCGGGCAGTCTGTGGGGATGGTGAGGAAGTTATCAACATTTGACCAAACGAGATTTGACCAAAGCTTATTGACTTTTGGATTTGAAGTTTCGTAATCCGCAGTAATTTTTCTTACCGAACTGATAGACACACCCTGCACAGCCTCTAAGGGAAGCGGCGCATCAACCCCGGTGATTTCAATATATTGAAAACCGTGGGACGTAAAATGCGGCTGAAACACCTGTTCGCCATCTTTCATTATATAGGTATCCTGGCTTAATGCCGCTCGATAGTTTTCCGTCATAATCATTCCAACATTATTCCCTGACTCTTTTAAAGCCGGGTACAGCATTTCAGCTACCCTTACAGTAATTTTCGCCCCGGCTTTCCCATTCTTTATCGTTATTCTTGGTACACCTACAAAATTTTGCCCTATATTATAAACGTATACACCTTTACGTACCTCCTGCAGGTTTTTAGCGGTAAGTATTTTGTAAATACCAGCGGCCTGGCCTATTTGGCCTATAATAGAAAGTTTACTAAAATCGAACTCTTCCTTATTGCCCATAAAATCAACACTGCCGCCTGCATAGGTTGTGCCTTGTATTGCAATTGCCTGAGCAGCCTTCCAGTTCGCATCATTAAATGATGCAGTGCTCCACCCTTGTATACGCGCGTCGCGGGTTGCATCATATACCTCACCCATATCAAGGCTGCTGTATACTACCGGGCCTTTGTTATAGTATTTCCAGTCTTTATCATTGGTTGTAACAATATTTTTCGATCCATCAGCATAAGTTATTACCAGCTTGGCTAATAGTGACTGTCGGTCGCCAAAATGATTCCAGATAGCGCCAAAACTTAACAAGCCACTCCACCAACCCTCGCCAAGCATAGCACCTATAGCATTTTTGCCGCTGGTTACCATACTTGTAACATCATAGGTTTGGTAAAACTGTGTAACGTTATACTGTGTAAGGCCGGGGTTGTAATAATCGCTGCCTATCCGTTTACCGTTAAGATATACCTCGTAGATACCCCGTGCCGTAACATACAACCGTGCCGAGGCAATTTTTTTATCCCCCGCTGAAAAAGTGGTGCGTAGCATAGGCATGGCGTTATGGCTTGGATCAGCAGTAATAAATATGCCATTGCTGCCACCGGAAAGATTGTAAGCACTATTACTTACAGATAAACCTGAACCCGTGTTGGCGGTAAATGATTTGAAAATACCATCATAAGACTGTTTTGACAGGTCTTCGGCAAATATGGTGTTGGCAGGGCTGCGGGTGTTGGAAATGGAGAGGTTTGAGAAGGAAGCTTTTTGTCCTGCCTCGACAGAAAAACCAATGTCGCAAAGAAAGCCATAAGTAATATAATCATGCCCCTGCCCCATTGGGTTAAGATTAACCGATGCGCCCCTGCCGGCACCAAACGGCCTGAAGCCTACAGCAGCAGGTGTTGAAGCAGGAGGAATAAAAAATTCGCTGTTGCCATCAAGTGTTATGGTAAGGTTTCCATATTCATCTTTTATGACAAAAAGGTGCTCCTTGTTTTTATTTTCTTTATTTACAAATTCGGGCTTGATCTCAAATGCTTTAAGTGGCCGGGTTGCTGTATCAGTATTTGTATAACCAGCGCGGTAAATATTTATTTTAGCATTACCACCAGCATTAACCCCACTCATATCAAATTCTACCTTAAAATAACTTTCATCTTTGCCGTTCTGCAGTTGAAAATTGTTTTTGTTCTTATCCATCAGCCTGCTGTCATTAGCCGCTAAAATAAAAGCGGCGCGGGTGCTGCCTTCTGCAATTGCAAGTTTGTAAGAAAGGTTGAATATGGGCAGGTAGTGCGAATACAGCACAACATCATCATTGCCGCCGCCGATCCACGTTGCGCCGTTCCATGCAGAAAGGTTTGGGTCAGGGTTCATCAGCCCTGTTTCAAACCACGAATTTGCCGAGGAGGCTGAGCCGGTTTGGTCCCAAACTGTAACAATCCATATATACCGTGTTTCTGCTTTAAGCGGCATGCCCGCATAGGCTATGCCGAGCGCGGTATTGCCTGTTATTTTTCCCGTGTTCCAAACAGTTTTACCCTGCGCATCTTTTACCACAATTTGAAATGCAGACTGCATGCAGTTTCTTTCACCTGCGGGCGCCGTCATTTGCCAGCTAAACCGTGGCGCAGCATCGTCGGTACCAAGCGGCGTTGTTGTATAATTAACCTGCAGGCTGCCAATAATTGCAGCCGCCAGCACGGGTGAGGTAATTATAAAACCAAGCAACAAAGTAATAAGCGGCCTTAACCTTTGTACGTTTATAAAAAGGGCCATGACGATGTTTTATAAGATGATCAATAACTGCTTGCAGCACAGCAGGCAATTGCAAATAGTGCTACCAAAAAGTGAATTTTTTGACGGATTAAAAATATTGCATGAGCCCACAATAACTATCCTGCCCCGTAGGATATATTAACAATAACCATTGCGGGCTGTCTGTAACGTTGCTGCTACAACCGACCGCTAATTATACTATTATATAATTCCTGTAGTCAAAAAAACGTTTTCCCGTTAGCTTTTCCAGCGAGTTTTTAAACCGGTCTTTTAGTTTAAGATTGTTGTACGAAAGGTCATAATCAAATTTCCAGTTCATTTGGGCAATGCGTTGCTGCATAACTTTTGGATGGGTTCCGGTAAATTTTTCCAATGCATCCACATGCGTATAATCAAACGCACCTGTAAAAGTTTTTTTGGCCTGTTCGCCCCATTCATCGCCATGCCAGTAACGGCCAAAATTGTTGTCTTTTGCCTGCATGGCTTCGGGCTGCCGTACCCAGCCATAGTGATGGATGTATGCATTTAGCGGCTTCACGCGAAGCTTTTCGTTATTGCCCTTTCTAAAACCCTGCGCATCACGATAAGAATAAATACTTTTATTGTTCTTAATTACCCTTATTTCATTACGGTACCATTTAGACGACGTACCAATATAATCGTAAGACCCATAAAAATGCCGGTACCGAAACAGCAACCCATCAACATTTTTATCGTCTTTCCATTTGTGCATGGCTTCAGTTATTTCGGCATAACCATCTTCATGCATCACCTCATCGCCCTGTATATAAATGCACCAATCAGTATCATCGTCAATGGCTTTAAACGCCTTGCCGGTTTCTTCAGCCAGCACGCTGCCACCCCGTTTCAGGCTTTCATCCCAAACGGTGTCTATTATTTTAATTCTATTATCAATACCGGCAACAATTTCACGGGTATTGTCATCAGAATTACCAACAGCAACTACTACCTCATCACACAGCGGCAAAATGGAATGCAACGCCTCCTGAACAGGATATTGAAATTTCACCGCATTTTTTATAAATGAAAAGCCTGTTACTTTCATGCATCAAAGTAACTGAAAAGAGCGGAAAGGCGTGCAAGCATGATGTTTATCAGCTTTTAAATTTATTGAGTCCGCAAAAAATAAGCCGCCTTCAGAGGCGGCTTCCAAAGTATTGCATGGACTTTATAATCTTCAGTTTTCTCAAGGCGCATTTATTCGCTTAATAAATATTGCTTTTGTGCTCATTAATTCGGCAACTATTCTTCAACCTTCTCTGGCCTCATTTGCGGGAACAACAGTACATCCTGTATAGATGGCTGGTTGGTCATAAGCATACACAACCTGTCAATACCAATGCCTATACCGCTTGTAGGCGGCATACCATATTCCAGGGCGCGTAAAAAGTCGTTGTCAATAAACATGGCCTCGTCATCACCGCGTTCCATTAAACGGCTTTGTTCTTCAAAGCGTTCACGCTGGTCTATCGGGTCGTTCAGTTCACTATAGGCGTTAGCAATTTCCTTGCCGTTAACAAACAGTTCAAAGCGCTCTACCAGGCCGGCTTTACTGCGGTGCTTTTTGGTAAGGGGGCTCATCTCAACCGGGTGGTCAATAACAAATGTTGGCTGAATATAATTATCCTCTTTAGCACTGAACAGTTCATCAATTAATTTGCCTTTGCCCATTGTTGCGTCAGTTGCAATATGCAGTTGTTTACATACTGTCCGCAAGCCATCTTCATCCATTTCGCTCACATCTATGCCTGTGCTTTCTTTAATGGCATCGTAAATCGAAATGCGCCTGTACGGGGCTTTAAAGCTTATAGTTTTCTCGCCAAACTGCACATCGGTGGTACCGTGCAGGGCAATGGCAATGCGTTCAAATAATTTTTCAGTTATTTCCATCATCCAGAAATAATCTTTATAAGCAGTGTACCATTCAAGTACCGTAAATTCGGGGTTATGGGTTCTGTCCATACCCTCATTTCTAAAATTGCGGCTAAACTCATATACCCAGTCAAAGCCACCTACTATCAATCTTTTTAAATAAAGTTCATTGGCAATACGCAGGTAAAAAGGCATATCCAGCGTATTGTGGTGAGTAACGAACGGCCTTGCCGCTGCGCCACCCGGAATAGCCTGCAACACTGGTGTATCTACTTCCAGCGCACCTTGTTCGTTCAAAAATTCACGAATGGTATTGATGAGTTTTGTACGTTTGATAAAAGCATCTTTTACACCGGGGTTGATGATTAAATCAGCATAACGCTGGCGGTAGCGAAACTCGGGGTCAGTAACTGCGTCAAATACATGACCTTCCTCATCACGTTTTACAACGGGTAAAGGCTTAAGCGACTTTGCCAGCATTGTAACATTTTGTGCATGAATTGATGTTTCTCCTGTTTTAGTTACAAATGCATAACCAGCAGCGCCAATAATATCACCGTAATCCAGGGGTTTGATAACAGCGTCCCAAAAGGTTTTGTCTTCATCAGGGCAAATATCATCGCGTTTTACATATAATTGAATAATGCCTTTGCTATCCTGTATTTTAATAAAAAACACTTTACCCCTGTCGTTTATACTCATTACCCTGCCTGCCACGCAAACATTGGCTAATGACTCTTTCGTTTCTTCGGTATATGCGGCTTTTATATCTGCTGAATAATGCGATACGGGGTATAATGGTGCAGGATACGGATTAACGCCCGCTGCCTGCAGCTTTGTTAATTTCTCACGCCGGATAATTTCCTGCTCTGATAAATGCTGGCTCATAAATTTTATTAAAAGGACTGCAAAAGTAACTTTTTACCACAAAGAAACATAGGGCACATAGAAACACAAAGTTTTTGAGTATTATGGGGAGTACACTGATGCGAAAGAAATCAGGATTTAGGCAGCGATGAATACCATTCGTTTACAAACGTTCTTTTGCCTTCGTTTACAATATTTGCACAATTAAAATTTACCAGTATGCCTTTAGGTATCTTCATTAATTTCATATAAGTGAGTAACTGCGCTTCATGCACTGGTAGAATAGCTTCAACTGCTTTTAATTCCATTAACATTATATTTTCTATCAAAATATCAATGCGCAATGCGCCACTTAAAACAATACCTTTATATTCAATTGGCAAAGTTAACTGTGCCTTATAAGTTAGCCCCTTTAGCTCCAGTTCTCTAATAAACGCTTTTTCATATACGCTTTCAAGTAAGCCCGGCCCAAGATATTTGTGCACTTCTATAATGCAACCCACGATTTCGTAGGTAAGATCATCAATATATCTTTGTGTTAACATTAAGTTCTTTAATAATGAATCTTATTCTTTTCCTTGTTGCCTCATTTTTCTTTGTGTTCCTTTGATCCCTTTGTGCCTTTGTGGTAAACTATGCAATCACTTCCTCAATAACCTTTCCCTTTACATCCGTTAACCTGAAAGGGCGGCCCTGGAAATTGTATGTAAATTTTTCATGGTCAAAACCAAGCTGGTTTAGTATGGTGGCCTGTACGTCAAATGGGTCTGCTTTACCAGTGAGGGCGCTGTAGCCGATTTCGTCCGTTTCGCCGTGGCTGTAGCCTTTTTTTATGCCCGCGCCGGCCATCCATATTGTGAATGCATCCGTGTGGTGGTCCCTGCCTTTAAAGGGATTTTGTTTGCCTTCGCGGTTTTCCATCATTGGCGTACGCCCAAACTCACCACCCCATACAACGAGGGTTTCATCTAGTAAGCCACGTTGCTTTAGATCGAGTATCAAAGCTGTTGCAGCTTTATCTACCTGACGGCATTTATTAATGAAGCCGATATCAATTGCCAAGCTTGCATCTGTACCATGACTATCCCAACCCCAGTCAAACACCTGCACAAACCGCACGCCTTTTTCAACAAGCTTTCTTGCCAGCAATATATTATTGGCAAGACTCGCTTTGCCAGGCTGCGTGCCATACATATCATGAATATATTGCGGCTCATCATTAATATTCATCACTTCCGGCACAGAGATCTGCATTTTATATGCCATTTCGTACTGGCTTATACGGCTTAATATTTCGGGGTCGTTATATTTTTTATATTCATCTTCATTTACCTGGTTAATGGCATCAATACTTGCCTTGCGCAAATCCCTGTCCATACCATCCGGGTCTTTTAAAAACAGCACCGGGTCACCTTCGCTCCTGCATTGCACACCCTGGTAAACGCTTGGTAAAAATCCACTGCCCCAAACACTTTTGCCTGCATCAGGGTTTCTGCCACCGCTGGTAAGTACAACAAACCCCGGCAGGTTTTGGTTTTCGGTGCCAAGGCCATAGGTAACCCAGCTGCCAAGGCTTGGCCTGCCTAAGCGTGCGCTGCCGGTATGCACCATTAACTGCGCGGGTGCATGGTTAAACTGGTCAGTTGTAACAGCCTTTAAAAAAGTAACTTCATCAACAATGCTTGCCAGGTGCGGCATGTTCTCGCTAACCCACGCCCCGCTTTGCCCGTGCTGAGCAAATTTTGCCTGCGGGCCAAGCATTTTGGGCACGCCGCGTATAAATGCAAAACGCTTGCCTTCCAGCAAAGATGGCGGGCACAACTGGCCATCCATTTTGGCAAGTTCGGGTTTATAATCAAATAACTCCAATTGCGATGGGGCACCGGCCATGTGCAGGTATATTACGCTCTTAGCCTTACCCGGAAATGGCGGCAGTTTTGGCGCCAACGGATGCGCCGGGTCAAAAGCTATTTGTGTGCTGTTATTCTTGCTGCCACAACCCATTAATGCACCCAATGCCAGCCCACCCAGGCCCATTGCACTTTCCTTTATAAAATGCCTGCGGGTGTGCATTTGTATTACCCTTTGCTCTGCTTCTCGCAGCAGGCGCTGGTTATTTAATTCCTTTTGTGTCATGTTATTTAAAATTTGGGACCCGGCGTTTAGTTATTAATGATGCTGATATTGCGTCGCACTGTTTGTCTGATCAATCTTTATTCAGCAGATAATGTCACCCCTTCGGGGTTCTAATACATCTTTGTTGGTTTTTTCTACAATAATATCATCCCTTCGGGATTGGCTTGCCAGTTATTCCACACTTTTTTACCTTCGGCTTTCCTGTATTCCATCTTGCCAATTAGCCAAGATAGTGTGCCACAATAAAACCCGAAGGGTTAAAATTATTGTAGCACACAGATGTTTGTTTGCACAAAACCCCGAAGGGGTGACATTATCAATCATAAAATTCAAACAAATATTTTTCTGAAAATTCTATCTCAAATTTCTTTAGCAATTCCATGTATTCTTGTCTAAAAGTCCTCTTTTTATGATGTACTTCCTGGTTTAATATATAATCGTACACCCTTTTTATATGAGATTGAGAATAAGAGAATGCCCCATATCCATCCTGCCATGCAAATCTCCCTTTTACAAATTGCCTGTTATTAATAAATTTTGAGGAATTGTTTTTTATATCACGCACCAGGTCAGAAATCCGCATTGAAGGGTTTACACCAACAAACGCATGAATATGATCAGCCATGCCATTAACTATTATTGCTTTTTGTTCTTTTCCGGTTATAATGCCCGAGATGTATTTATTCAATTCATCTTTCCATGCCTGTGCCACAAGGTTCTCCCTGCCTTTTACAGCAAAGACAACTTGAATATATAGTTGGTGAAAAGTACCTGCCATAGTATTATAACTTTTGAGAGTAAAGTTACCAGCTTAATTTATTTTTTGGAACCTGATAAATCCTGATTTCATAAGCAATTGCCCTACTTCACAATCTCCTCTACCTGGTATTTCTTTCCTTTCTCTGTTGGGAAGGATAATGTGTACCCAATAGCCTCTTTTTTCGCTACTACACTCATGCCATCTACTTTAACAGCCACATTACAGCGTATGTTGCAGGTATTGCCGTTTAATGAGGTTATAGTGGCAGTTTTAAAGCTGTTATCATCCCATACAATATTTACTTCAAAACCGCCTCTGGCGCGCAAACCTTTTACTTCACCACTTTCCCATTTTGCGGGTATGGCTGGCAAAAGGTACAACTCGTTGTTTTGACTTTGCAACAGCATCTCTGCTACACCTGCCGTTCCGCCAAAATTACCATCTATTTGAAAAGGCGGGTGCGCATCAAACAAGTTGGGGTAGGCCCCGCCGCCATTGCTCATATTATATCCCTTCTCTCTTGTTAAACGAAAAAGGTTGCGGTAAAGTTTATAGGCATGATCACCGTCAAGCAGGCGCGCCCAAAAATTAACTTTCCATGCCAGGCTCCACCCTGTACCTTCATCACCACGCAATTCCAACGTGCGTTTTACGGCGTTTGCCAGTTCGGGCGTTGTTATCGGCGATATTTGGTTTGCCGGGTGCAAGGCGTAAAGGTGCGAAGTATGCCTGTGGTTTGGCTCTACATCATCAAAATCTTTAAACCATTCCTGCAGGTTGCCCTTGTGCCCAATTTTAAAAGGGTATAATTTTTCTTTTACCTGTGCCAGTGTATCGCGAAATGTTTTGTCAATACCCAATATATCGGCGGCTTGTATAACATTGCCAAATAAATCTCGCATAATACTCATGTCCATCGTTGTTGCCATGGATACATCAGATGCTTTTTTGCCATCATAATAAAAATCATTCTCCGGCGACATAGACGGGGCTGTAACCAAATAACCATTGCTATCTGGCACCAGCCATTGCGTTGAGAATTGTGCAGCACCTTTCATTAAAGGGTACGCTGTTTTCTGCAGAAAATTTTTATCCCCTGTAAATAGATAATGCTCCCATAGATCGTGGCACATCCAATCGCCGCCCATTGGCCAGTTCGCCCATTTAGGGTCGCCATGGCCTTTATCGCCTACAGGGTTTGAAATGGCCCAAATATCGCTGTTATGGTGTGCTACCCAGCCGCCCATGCCATAAAATTGCTGTGCGGTAGTGCGGCCTGTTACAGAAAGATTTTTTATTAAGTCATATACGGGCGCGTGCATTTCAGAAAGGTTGGTTACTTCCGCTGGCCAGTAATTCATCTCAGTGTTTATGTTAATGGTATAATTGGCGCTCCAGGGTGGCCGCAATTCTTTATTCCAAATACCCTGCAGGTTTGCAGGTGCGTCCGCAGTGCGTGAGGAGGAAATAAGCAGGTACCTGCCATATTGAAAATACAGCGCTTCCAGCCCGTCATCGTCACCACCTTTTGTATACCCTGCCAGTCTTTCGTCGGTAGTCAACCCAGTGGGATTATTTTTGTTGCCGTTTAATGATAAAGAAACGCGGTTAAAGTATTTATGATAATCCGCCTCATGTTCATTAAGCAAAACACTATAAGGCTTTGCAACGGCACCGGCTAAATAACCAGCAGCTAACTTTTTTTCATCCTTACCTTCTTTATCCGGGCATTTATCAAAACCATTAAAGCTGGTAGCCGCAGATACATACAGCGTTACATCAGTTGCGGCTTCAATATGTATTCCAGCAGCATCGGCAGTGATTCTTCCATCTTTCGCAATGGCTTTTATTAATAACTGAAACCGCATGCCATTACAGCCAGCAGTATCATTCCACAGAATCAAATCTTTTTTGTCATTTACGTAACTCGGTTCTGCATGAGCGGGCGCTTTCCCATTTAATGCAATTTCATTATTGCTGATCACGGCATTTGTATAATGCGCCTGGCTGCTGATAACAACGTCTGCATCTAGCCAATTTGCCTTGCTGCTGTGCATTTTTATTACAATTACCTGTGCAGGCGCCGAAACAAAAACCTCGCGCGTATATTCAACACCCTCCATTCTAAATCTTGTTGTTGTTATTGCGTTGGAAATATCAAGTTCACGGCTATAAGACCCCGGGCTTAATAGCCCGGATGTTACCTGCTTTATCACCAGGTCAGCCATAGGGAAATAACTTTCAGAATATAGCCCCTGCATGTTTTTGGTAAGTTGCGATGCAAGTTGAAAATCTCCCTTAAAAATAGCTTCCCTTATTTTTGGCAGCCAATCTTTTGCTGTTGGGTTTACGTTTGCTTTTACGGGGCCGCCCGTCCACAAAGTAGCTTCGTTCAATTGCACCAATTCACTGTCTATGCCGCCAAACACCATTGCGCCGAGCCGCCCGTTACCAACGGGTAATGCCTCTGTCCAAATAGCAGCGGGCTGTTTATACCAAAGTTTTAGGTTTTGCTGGGCTGACGATACTATGAAGATGCTGATGGCTGAAAGAAGGCAATATAACCGTTTGCTCATTTACTGGTTTTTGTTGTGACGAACAGAAAATTATGTTATGTTTCTACCGGCGTTTGACCCCTCCGGGGCTTGTCGTGTTTTGCGCTTGTTTTTATCGCACCACCTTTAAAATTGTTTGATAGTTATCAACCTGTTTATAAGCCCCGCTCTAGGGGATAGGGGTTAATTCTTCGTCACCACTTCATCCAGGTTCAATATTGCATTTGCAACAACTGTAAGCGCAGCCATTTGCGGCGTTGCTGCTTCACTGCCCATCATTTCTTTTGTTTTTGCAGCACTGTTTTTAAACTGGTTGTAAGCAACATTATAAAGATTTAATAATGCCTGGGTGCTTCTCACGTCAATATCATGATATGTTGCCAGTTTAAAGCCAGTCGCTATTTGCTGTGTTACATCATTACCTGCTTTGTTTTTAATAAGAATTGCAAACTTTCTTGATATGTCTGTAAAAACGCTGTCGTTCATGGTGGCTAATGCCTGCAGCGGCGTATTGGTGCGTATGCGGCGTGCAGTACACACCTCACGCGACACACCATCAAATGTTAACATACTGGGGTAGGCTGCAGAGCGCTTCCAATACGTGTATACAGCCCTGCGGTATTGATCTTCGCCCTTGCTTTGCACCCAGCTTAAGCCATTCCAGGGTGACAGCCATATGCCATTAGGCTGGTAAGGCATTACACCCGGGCCGTACATTTTATTGCTTATTATGTTTGCGATGCACAGTGCCTGGTCGCGTATTTGTTCGGCAGACAAACGCACCCTTGCACCGCGGGCATAAAATCTGTTGTTTGGGTCTTTTTGTAAAAGCTCCGGCGTTACCAATGATGATTGCCTGTAAGCGGCGCTCATAACAACCGTTTTCACTAATTGTTTCACGCTCCATTTATCATCGCTCATAAATTTCCAGCTAAGCCAGTTAAGCAATTCAAGATGCGTGGGTGGCGCGCCCTGTGTACCCAAATCTTCAACTGTTTCTGCAAGGCCATTGCCAAAAATTTCTTCCCATATCCTGTTAACCATTGTGCGTGCAGTTAACGGATTACGCTTATCAATAAGCCACAATGCCAGCCCCATGCGGTTGCGCGGTGCATCTGCAGGAAATGGGTTTAATGAATGTGGCACATCGGGCTGCACCTTATCACCCTTAACCAGCCAATTACCGCGCTCAAAAACGTAAGAAGCGCGGTGCATCCATTTGGGGTTATCCATCATAACAGGCGTTGTACCTACATCTGCTTTCAGCAGTTGCCAAAACTTTGCTTTAACTTCTGCATAACCCGGTTTATCCTTACCGGGAAACTCCTGTGTAAAATGCAGCCAGTCTAATAGCACGGCGTTATCTGTGGGCTTTTTTACATTAGGATTGGTATAAGTAAAATACAGGTTATGTACACCACTAACGGGCTTCAATTCTGTCTCTGTAATTTCCCAGCCATTTTTTGTAACAGGTAAATTTATGGCGGCTATCACCATACCAGTGGGTGCATCAATATGAATTTGCCATGTGCCTCCGCCGGTATAGCCCTGGTAGCGGTATATAAGCCGCGGGCGGCCCGTAAGATCAACATTTTTTAAACGGCAAATGGCGTTGTTACGAAAGGCCGTCCATTTTGTATCGTTTAATTCGCTGTTCGTAAAGCTGTCGCAGGTAAGCGAGTTGTAAGAAGGTTGCCATGTTTTTAAAAATGTTTGTATGTCATCCGCCTGTTGAACCGATGCGTTATTTCTTACCCAGCTTACCACCCCATTAACTTCATTTTGCATGCTGTCGTTGTACGTGCGCAGCAGGGGGTAATCAGCATAAGTATCCTCATCCCTGGTATCGTTAAAAAACGCCATGAATTTGTAATAATCATCGTGCTTAAAAGGGTCGTACGGGTGGCTGTGGCATTGCACGCAGCCAAAGGTTGTACCCATAACAGCATTCCATGTTGTGTTAACCCTGTCAAGCACGGCAGACGTTCTAAACTCTTCATTATCGGTACCACCTTCATCATTGGTCATAGTATTGCGGCTAAACGCTGTAGCAATATATTGCGCATCGGTTGGGTTAGGCATTAGGTCACCAGCCACCTGTTCCTTAATAAATTCATCATAAGGCATGTCTTTATTAAATGCATCAATCAGCCAATCGCGGTAACGCCATATACTGCGGCTGTCGTCACGTTCATAGCCTTTTGTATCTGCATAACGGGCTAAGTCAAGCCACATGCTTGTCCATTTCTCACCATAATGTGGTGAAGCAAGCAAGTTGTCAACCAGTTGTCCATAAGCATTTTCACTATTATCCTTTAAGTATTTTTCTGCAATGT
Source organism: Bacteroidota bacterium (assembly GCA_013285915.1). Taxonomy (GTDB): domain Bacteria; phylum Bacteroidota; class Bacteroidia; order Chitinophagales; family Chitinophagaceae; genus JABDFW01. The sequence goes on along the minus strand of JABDGS010000045.1, from coordinate 1,669 downwards.
TGGCAGGTGCAGGCATACCAATAATATCAAGACTAACCCTGCGCAACAATGTTGTTTTATCCGCCTCCGGTGAAGTTGTTAACCCCTGTTGTTTCAATTTATCCAGTATAAAATAGTCAACATCGTTTTTGGCCCAATCGCTTGTAGTGCTCATCAATCCAAAGAATTTTTTGGGCATGGGCACATCAACAGGTTTCAGCGGCACATAGCTCCAGTTTTCGCCCCATGGCGCACCTTCTTTTATCCATTTACGCAAGATCTCAATATCATCACTGCTTAATTGTGCATGGTGGTATGGCATGCGTTCATCGGGATCTTTTAAAGTAAGGCGGCGGATCATTTCGCTATGGTCGGGGTCGCCGCGAATGATGGCAGGCTTGCCTGATTTGGTTTTGGCAAGCGCCTCGTCGCGAAACAGCAGGCTAAAATTTGCCTTGGCTTTTACACCCCCATGGCAGATAATGCAATTATTATTTATGATGGGCTTTACTTGTGTGCTGTAATCAACACCAGACGACCTGCTGTTTACAAGCCATGCGCTTGCAATAACGGCCACCGCAATAAACACGGTGATAATCAATAACTTTCTTCTGCGTTGGGAAATCATGGCAACCTTAATCAGTGATAAATGTACAGAATACACGTAATACGGCAATGGGCGAAGTGTTAAGATTGCTTTTATTGCAGATTTAGATTAGCCGAGTGGTGGAGCGCAGATTGAACGGAATCGAAGCATTGAACGCAGATTGAGCGGATATGGAGGATTTACGCTGATAAGAACAAATCTGCGTCTATCTTTTTAATCATGATAATCTGCGTGCAATTGTCCTGGGTTTTGTCTTGAATACACCGCTTAATTTTCGTGTTTGCCATGTGTACGCTATTAAGCTGGGGCCTATATTTGCTTTATAACCAATACGATCACTATGTTGCTGCAAAATAAAAATGCCATTATTTATGGCGCGGGCGGCTGGCTTTCCAGCACTATTGCGCGTGCATTTGGCGCGGCCGGCGCTAATGTATTTGTTAGTGGCCGTAATTTGGATAAAGTGCAAAAAGTGGCTGATGCTATTATTGCAGCAGGTGGCAAAGCAGAGGCTGCGGCCGTTGATGCTTTGGACGAAGCTGTTGTGAATAAATATGTTGAAAGCATTGCTGCCAAAGCAGGCAGCATTAATGTTTCATTTAACCTTATCGGTGTGCTTGCACCGCCAAATATGCCGATGGCAACGCTTAGCGTGGATGATTTTATGTACCCTGTTACCAACGGGGTTAAAACACAGTTTATCACAAGTATTGCTGCAGCAAAAGTTATGATGAAGCAAGGTAACGGTGTAATACTCTCGCTCACCAACACTGCGGCGCAAACCGTTTACCAAATGCTTGGTGGTTGCGGGCCGGCGCTTTGCGCTATGGAAGGCTTTACTAAAAACCTTGCAGCCGAAGTAGGCCCTTACGGTGTACGCGTAGTTGCCGTGCGCTCCGGCGGCTCACCTGACTCAGAGCCTTTTGGCGGTGCTGGCGCTGTTTTAGGCGAGGAAGCAGCCAAACAAATTATTGACAAGATGAGTGGTGACACCATGCTTAAAAAGATGCCGCCAATGGCAGACATTGCCAATGTTGCTGTTTTCCTTGCCTCTGACATGGCAGCATCAATAACAGGCACAGT
>JABDGS010000044.1:1702-32262 GCA_013285915.1 Bacteroidota bacterium | reverse complement strand
ATAACCTAAATATTCTAATTCTGCAAATTTGCTTGTAAACCCCTTTCTCAACTTCTCATCGAACTGTTTTTGTGCCTTATAAATCGCCTCTAATGCTTCAACATCTGACGGGTCAGGCAAAGTGTCGGGATCAATATGTTTTTTATAATAACTTTTTAATTGCTCTGACAGTTTTCCTTTTTCATTAAAGGTTGTCTCCGTACCATCTTGATCAATACTTTTTGTAGTTAAATTCGAGAATCCCCTGTGCGCTTCGATTATATCAATGCGAATTAGTTTTTTAAAGGGGTCGTCTTCAATAGGCAAATTATCATCATTCAACTTCTGGCATCTCGCAACTCCGTTTTCAGGCTCAAGATTTAATGACGGGTTAAGCTTGAATGCAGAAATTTCAAACAATCCAATTAGTCTCTTTTCCAGAAATTCACACATATTTTTCGGCCACAGTGAAACTGAATACTGCTCTTTGCTTGTTCCATCAGCACTCTCCTGGCTGTTTTTAATTTTTTGAGCTTCTTCAATTGTTTGTTTTGCCGCTTTACGAGAAGTTGTATACTCTTTATAAAATTCTTGAATATTCTTCGGCTGAAACCTTAATCTGATTCCTAATAATCCACCTCTCCAAGCCAGTGAAGGCAGCAAGTGAATAACGTGATAAATCTCATGTGATTCTGCGCTAAGCCAAATGTCAATTGTTGGAAGAACGGTTTCCCACTCCTTAATTTCTTCAGTTTCCCAATCTTCTAAAAGTCCTGAAGTTTCCCATCTTCGCCCTATCGCGTTTATTTTAGTCCAGCTTGAAAGTGTAAAATCGTTTGTGGAAAAACTTTTTTTATCGATAAGGAAATAGCTAAGAGCTACCATGGCGGAAGTCTTGCCACTATTGTTTGCGCCTACAAATACTGTTGTTTCTTTCGAGAGGTCAATTCTAACTGACTTCAGTTTGCGGAAATTTTGAACTTCTATTAATTGAATATGCATAAGAAAACAGGTAAGAAATGGTAAGCTTTGCTTAATAATACAGTTGTCTTCCAATATAAGTTAAAAATTCGGAAAAAGAAAGCATTCAGACTGTTAAATGAAAAGCTCTCGAACGAGACAAGAGGGACTAGTTTAAGTAAACAATAAAATGTTGTCGAAATGTTGTCGAAATGTTGTCGAAATGTCTATGAAATAAAAAAAGCAGCTACAACACTAAGGTCATAACTGCTTCATTATCAAGTGCCCCAGACGGGAGTTGAACCCGTACGACCGTTGCGGGTCACAGGATTTTAAGTCCTGCGTGTCTACCAGTTCCACCACCGGGGCATCCCTGTGCTGCATATCCAATACCGGCCAATGCAGAAACCGGAAAAAAAATCCCGCCTTATAGCGGGACTGTGTTTCAGAGCGGAAGACCGGGCTCGAACCGGCCACCTCGACCTTGGCAAGGTCGCGCTCTACCAAATGAGCTACTTCCGCTTATGCCTGTAAGAACTTCTTTTCGTTTTTGGGAGTGCAAAAATAGCAATCTATACGGTATTGCAAAATTTTTAATGCTATTTTTTACTTGTACTCGGGTGTATACTGCGTATTGCCCGGCACTTCCACATCAGGTTTACCCTGGTAACGCTTCTCGTACAATTTATAACAACCACCTATTGAAGATGCAATAATGCAAAAAATTGACAGGTAAAAAATAAACCTTGATGAGTTAACCCAATTGTAACCAAACTCCTTTTTACCCCTTATATTTTCTGTTGCAGCTGACCCGGTTTCGTGTGACATATTGTTATTGTTACGCTGCAAAAATAAGGATGGCAGCATAAATTACACCAACTTCTTTTTAACAATTTGTAAAAAACTTGTTTTGTGCTTTACAAAATGCGCCCACACAATGCTGCTGTTATACACGCCGGTAAGGCTTTTCAACGGTTTTTTGCGCAGCTTATAAACCTTTTTTTTGCGGGCAAAGCGCCAGCCAATTACGGCAAAGTGGGCCTTAAATACCGCCCTGCAGGGTGCGGCCTGGCCTTCAAAAAGATTTTTAAGTGCAAACACAATATCGAGCAATATTCTAAAGGGCAGTTTCCAAATTTTCTCATACCATGGCAGGTTTTTAACCATCATAATAAGGTTATTACGAAAATTTAAAAACACCTTCCTGGTATTGCCTTTTGGCAAAGTGCCCCCGCCAATATGGTACACTACAGATTGCGGGCAGCATTTTATACTATACCCCGCTAATTGCATGCGCCAGCACAAGTCAATCTCTTCCATGTGGGCAAAAAAATAACTGTCGAGGCCACCCAGCTTTTGGTAAACCTCTGCCCTTACAAACATAGCTGCCCCGCTTGCCCAAAATGTATCGGTAATGGTATCGTATTGTCCTTCATCTTTTTCAAGTATGTCAAAAACCCGCCCGCGGCTAAAAGCAAAACCATAAGCATCAATCCATCCCCCGCAGGCGCCCGCATATTCAAACAACTCCCGGTTATTGTACGATAATATTTTTGGCTGGCAGGCGGCAATGTTTTTATCATGCTCCATTAAATCAATAATGGGTTCTATCCACCCTGCCTGAACTTCCACGTCAGAGTTCAGCAATACAAAATAATCTGCCTGCACCTGTGTTAATACCCGGTTATAGCCTTCAGCAAATCCATAGTTTTTATCTAATGATATTATTTCAACCGCAGAAAATTGTTGCTTAACAAAGGCAAGGCTGTCGTCGGTACTGGCATTGTCGGCCACATATACTTTTTTATTGCCGTAAGTAGATGCCAGCACAAAAGGCAAAAATTTCTGCAAATAATCCCTGCCATTGTAATTAAGTATAACTATTGCAACAAGTGGGTTGTTCAACCTGTATATTTTGCCAAAAATAATATTACAGGCAATAGCAGCAATAGAAATAAAAGCTAAAACATTTTAAAGCCAACCCAATGCAACAATTAACTTTGGTGTTTTCTAATATTTTGAAAGAAGAATGAGGTAACCATGTTTGGGGTAACTATTTTAGGAAATAATTCAGCCTTGCCCGCATACGACAGGCACCCAACAAGCCAGGTAGTAACACTTAACGACCAGGTGCTGATGATTGATTGCGGCGAGGGCACCCAAATGCAATTAAGCAGGTACAAAATACGCCGCAGCCGTATAAACCACATTTTTATATCGCACCTGCACGGCGACCATTATTTTGGCCTGCCCGGTTTAATAACCAGCCTTGGTTTGTTGGGCCGCGAAAACCCGCTGAACATTTATGGGCCCGCGCAACTGGAAGGCATCATTATGCCGCTGCTAAACGCTGCCGAAGCGCATTTACCCTACCAGCTTATTTTTAATGCAATAACCACCGAGGGAGTTTTGCTTGACACCGAGAAATTTTTAGTAGAATGTTTCCCGGTGATACACCGCATTGAGTGCTGGGGGTTTTTAATAAAAGAAAAGAGAAAACCCCGGAAAATAAATAAGGAAACTATTGGCCGGTACAATATTCCCACATCGTTTTACGAAAGGCTTAAGGATGGCGAGGATTACACTGATGAAAATGGCGAAACGGTAAAAAATGATAAAGTAACTATTGCTAATGCAGCGGGCAAGAGTTACGCTTATTGTGCCGATACTTTGTATAATGAAGAAATGACTGCTAAAATACAGAATGTAAACCTGCTGTACCACGAAGCAACTTATTTAAAAATTCTTGAACAAAAGGCCGCTGAAAGGTTTCATTCAACATCAGTACAGGCGGGCAAAATAGCGCAGCTTGCACATGCAAAACGTTTGATCATCGGCCACTTTAGCAGCAAGTACGAGACACTGGATGATTTTCTTACCGAAACGCGTGAGGCCTTCCCAAACACACAACTCGCGCTGGAAGGAGTTACTTATCTCGTTTAGTTTCCAGTTTAAAGTTCCTGGTTTAAAGTTGAAAGAAAGAGGCTGTGGTATTTTAGAAAAATCATAACCGTATGCCATAGAAGCATTAATTTTTAATCTGTGCTGTAAAGTTTCGCCCGTCCGCAAACTTTAAACTTCAAACTGTAAACTTTAAACTGCCTTGCAATCGTATTATCTTTGCAAAAAAACAGGAACGAAGGAAGATGAAGTTATACCCCGAATCGGCGGATGTGCAGTTGGAGTTTACAAAAGTAAAGGCCTTATTAACTGAGTATTGCAAAAGTGAATACGCCAAAGATAAAGCCACGCATTTACGCATACATACCAAAAAAGATTATATAGAGCTGGAGTTGCAGCAAAGCCACGAGTACAAGTTACTGCTGCAGCAAAGCCAGTATTTCCCCAACGATTATGTGCTTAACATTTCAAGGGAAATAAAATTGCTGGGCATACCCGGTGCAACACTTAGCGGCGAACAGTTTATACAGGTACGCAAACTTGCGGAGAGTATTGAAAAAATATTCCGCTGGTTTGATAATGAGCGCCGTCTTGCTTACCCGGCCCTTAGTAATGTGATTAAAGACACCTACTACGAAAAAGTTATACTTGAACTGATTGATGAAGTGCTTGACGAAACAGGCAGCGTGAAAGATACAGCATCAGGCGAGTTACAAAAAATACGCATGGGCCTGTACCGTAAACGTAATGAGTTGCGGCGTATGTTTGAGAAAGTAGTTGCAAGGCTAAATAAAGCCGGCTATACAGCGGATATTGACGAAAGCTTTAGTAATGGAAGGCGCGTGGTTGCAGTATTTTCTGAACATAAAAGGCAGGTAAAAGGCATATTGCATGGCGAGAGCGACAGCCGTAAAACAACATTTATTGAGCCTGAAGAAACCATACCGCTTAATAACGATGTATTTGCATTGGAGAATGATGAGCGTAAGGAAGTACAGCGCATATTGCGGGCATTAACAGGCAACCTGTCAATATACAGCGGCCTGCTGCAAACCTATCTTGAAGTGGCAGGTGAGTACGACTTTATTTGTGCCAAGGCAAGGCTTGCTATTGAAATGAATGGCAACTATCCCAATATTGTAGATAAGGCCTGCGTTGATCTGAAAGATGCGTATCATCCATTGCTGTATCTCTACAATAAAAGGTCATCAAAAAAAACCATACCTGTTAACTTAACACTTGATGAAAAAAACCGCATACTGGTAATAAGCGGTCCCAATGCGGGCGGTAAAACCGTTACCATGAAAACCATTGGCCTAAACCAAATGATGGTGCAAAGCGGTTTACTGGTGCCTGTAAATGTTACAAGTGTAATGGGCATTTTTAAACAACTATTCATACATATTGGCGATACTCAAAACCTTGAGTTTGAGTTAAGCACTTACTCATCGCACCTGTTGCACATGAAATATTTTATTGAAAATGCAACCGGTAAAACATTATTCTTTATTGACGAATTGGGCAGCGGCAGCGACCCTAACCTTGGTGGCGCATTTGCTGAAGTAATAATGGAAGAACTTGCACGCAGGCATAGCTTTGGTATTGTTACAACACACTACCTTAACCTTAAAGTAATGGCCAACCGCACCATTGGTATATTAAATGGCGCCATGGCTTTTGATGAGGTTAACCTGCAGCCACTATACAAATTAACTATTGGTAAGCCGGGCAGCAGTTATACCTTCTCTATTGCTGAACGTATAGGCCTGCCACCGCAACTGATAAAGCGTGCAAGGGGCCTTGTTGAAGAAGATCATTTCAGGCTGGATAAATTGCTGAACAGAACTGAACAGGACCTGCAGAAACTTGAAAAAGAAAAAAAAGAATTGCAGCAGCTGGTAAAGGAGAATGAAAAATTGAAAAAAGAAATGCAGGTGGTAATGGATAAAGAGCGGCACAGCCAGCAGGTTGAAATGCAAAAACACCAGAACAAAATAACCGAAGAACAGATAAATTATTTAAAAGATACTGAGCGAAAACTGAAGCAGATTGTATTGGAATGGAAAAAGAGCGATAAAAAAGATGAAGTTATAAAGCAGGTACAAAATCTTTTGTTTAATAAGAAGGAGACGGCAGTAAACAATAAGCTTGCAAAAAAAGCAGAATCAAAATACCGTGAAACCAATACTGCCATTGCGGTTGGGGTAAAAGTAAAAATGAAAAAGAACCACCAGGTGGGTGAGGTTAAAGAGATAAGGGGTAAAAGAGCGGTTGTGCAAATAGGGCTATTACCAATGAGCGTAGATTTATCTGATCTTATTACCGTTGAAGAAAAAGTTATTGCTTAAACAAAAATTGTTTTATTTTTAGTGCCTGTAATTACTAACCCTGCAAAACTGCAATATGCCTGTATTTGACAAAGTTCTGTTGGTTGAAGATGACCCGATAACCATATTAGTTTGTAAACGTACTATTGAGATAGCTGGTTTTGCAAACGAGGTAAAGTCAGTAATTAACGGGCAGGAGGCTATTGATTATTTAAAGGACGGTGAAGAAATACCTGACCTTATTTTGCTCGATCTTAACATGCCTATTTTAAATGGATGGGAATTTTTAGAATGGTATACAGGCTGGGTTGCAAGTGCACCAAAAGTACCATCTGTGTATATTTTATCCTCAACTGTTGACCCCGAAGACCAGAAAAAAGCCATGGAATATTCCTGCGTAAAAGGGTTTATTTCCAAACCTCTTACAAAGGAACACTTATCAAATCTTGAAAAAGAATACGGGCGCTTATAAAAAACTTAGTGGCACTTTTAGCGCCTTGCAATTAAATTACCAATAAATATCGGTTAAAGCGGGCTTATATTCGGTTTTAAGTAATAAATTGCGCTGCTATGCAGTAATTGCATACAAACAATATCCAATATCGTATTACGCAAAGTAATATTTCCTATGAGGCGTTACCAGCTAATAGCAATTATACTGCTGCTTGCCTGCACAGCAAGGTCCCAACGACAAGATATCAAATTTGATCATTTTGGAACAGCCAATGGATTGTCTCAAAGTAACGTTTTATGCATACTGCAGGATAGCAGGGGCTTTATGTGGTTTGGTACAAGGGACGGCCTTAACAGGTACGATGGTTATGTATTCTCTGTTTACAGAAACATTCCCGGCGATAGGAACAGCCTGGGCAACAACCAGGTTGCCTCAATTACAGAAGATAACGATCATATTATTTGGCTGGCAACAGGCGGTGGCGGCCTTTGCCGTTTTAACAGGGAAAAAAATTCGTTTGAAAATTTTACTCACAATGATAATGACCCCAATACCATTGCAAGCAATTATGTAAATTATGTGCGGGCCGACAGTCGCGGAAATATATGGGCTGGTACAGATGGTGGTGGCCTTGATGAATACAACCCCTTAACAAAAAAATTTACGCATTTTACAAATAAACCAGGTGACCCAAATAGCATTGCTGACAATTTTATACGCAGTATTTACGAGGATAAACACCACAACTTATGGGTTGGCACTATTAACAAAGGGCTTGATGAATACAACCCTGAATTAAAGAAAATTGCACATTACCAAAACGATTATAAAAACCCTGCATCGCTAAGTAATAACGATGTTTATTTTGTTTATGAAGATAGCCGTAACCAAACATGGGTTGGTACAAATGGTGGTGGCCTTAATTTGTTAAACAGGCAAGCAGGCACCTTCACCCGTTTTCAAAACAACCCGCATAATGTAAACAGTCTTTCAGCAAACTCTATTTACGATATTTACGAGGATGAAAAAGGCAATTTATGGCTGGGTACTGAAAATGGGGGCCTTAGTATATTCAACCCTGTTACAAACACTTTTACCAACTACCTGCACGATGATATAGATAACAGCAGCATCGGCAATAATTCTATCTATTCAATCTGCAGGGATACACGCGGCGATATTTGGCTGGGCACCTTCTCAAACGGCGTAGATTTTATTAATGCAGATAACCGCAATTTTAAATATTACCGCCACAGCCTTGATGCCAACAGCCTTAGCAGCAATAAAATTTTGTGCATTTACGAGGATATAAAAAACAATGTATGGGTAGGTACCGATGGTGGTGGTTTAAATATGCTTGATCCTAAAACCGGCAATTTTACACATTACACGCACCAGCCCGGTAATAACAATACTGTTTGCGGCAACTATGTGTTGCATGTTACTGAAGATAACAGCAATAATTTGTGGATAGGTACATGGGCCGATGGGCTAACTGTGTTTAACAAACAAAAAAACACCTATAAAACATACCGTAATAACCCGGCAGACCCTGGCAGTTTAAGCGGTAATAATGCGTGGTATACTTACAGGGACAAACAGAATAATATGTGGGTGGGTACATTTGGTAACGGGCTTAATTTGTACAATAGTAAAACAGATAAGTTTACGCATTATATGTACGATGCAAAAAACCCGTTTAGCATAAGCAACGATAAAATTCATACGGTATTTGAAGATAGCAAGGGCCGCCTATGGATTGGTACTGAAGGTGGGGGCCTTAACCTTTTCGACAGGGCCTCAAACAAGTTTATACGCTATGTGCACAGCGATAAGATCAACAGTATCAGCGATAATAGTATAGAAACAATTTTTGAGGATGGTGATGGCAAATTGTGGGTAGCTGGTGCTGCAGGGCTAAACTACTTTAACCCCGAAACAGACAGTTTTACAGTTTACACAACAGCCAACGGGCTGCCCAACAATATTATTTTTGGTATTTTGCAGGACAGTAAAGGCAACCTGTGGGTTAGTACAAACAGGGGCCTTTCAAAATTTAACCGCAAGGCAAACAGGTTTGAGAACTTTAGCACGGCTGATGGTTTGCAGGGTGATGAGTTTAAAGAAATGGCTTTTTGCAAAACGCGCAATGGCCTTATGTATTTTGGCGGCAACAATGGGTTTAACGTTTTTCATCCCGATAGTGTAAAAAGAATGTATTACGATCCCCCGCTTGTTTTTACCGATTTCAGGATATTTAACCAGTCTGTTTCTGTTTCAAATGCTGATAGCATTTCTCCGTTAAAACAAAACATCTCCGAAACAAAAGATATTACTGTTTCATACAAGCAATCAGTTCTCGCATTCCAGTTTGCATCACTTAACTACTGCCCTTCAGGAAAGAAAAGGTACAAATACAAACTTGAAGGTTTTGATGAAACCTGGAACGACATCAGGGGCGCACGTATAGCAAATTACACTAATCTTAATTCCGGTACTTACACACTTAGGGTAAGGGGGCTTGATAACCAGGGCAACTGGTCAGGAAAAGAATTGTCGCTTACATTAACCATTACACCACCTTTTTGGCAAACCTGGTGGTTTGAAACACTGGCTGTTTTGGCTGCCATTGGCATAATCATCGCCATTTTCAGGATAAGGCTTCGTTTAATAACACGGCAAAAAGCATCGCTTGAAAAACAGGTACAGGTACGCACGCTGCAATTGGCGCAATCTATAGAGCAGGAAAAGCAGGCAAGGCAAAATGAAGAACAGGCAAGGGTAGAGGCGGAGCGTGCAAACCGTGCAAAAAGCGTTTTTCTTGCAACCATGAGCCACGAGATACGTACGCCTCTGAATGGCGTGATCGGCATGTCGTCGTTGCTGGCAGATACTGAGTTAACAATTGAGCAGGAAGAATATGCAACAACAATAAAAAGCTGCGGCGAAAGCCTGATGTCGGTTATAAACGACATCTTGGATTTTTCGAAGATCGAATCCGGCAATATGGAACTGGAAAGGCAGGATTTTGATCTGCGCACCTGTATTGAAGAAGTGCTTGATGTGTTTGCAGGCAGTGCTGCTAAAAGCGGGGTTGACCTTGTATATGAAATTGACCATAATGTCCCTTCTCAGGTAGTGGGCGATGTGCACAGGCTAAGGCAGGTGTTGATGAACCTTGTTGGTAATGCCATGAAATTTACGCACAAGGGCGAGGTGTTTATAGGTGTACATCTAACTGAATCATCAACAGATGAGGAGTTAAACATTTGCTTTGAAGTACGTGATACCGGCATTGGTATTCCGCCTGATAAAGCGCACCGCCTGTTTAAAGCGTTCTCCCAGGTTGATTCATCAACTACACGCAAGTATGGCGGTACAGGCCTTGGGCTGGCTATTTGCCAAAAATTGGTTAGGCTTATGGGTGGTGATATTAATGTTGAAAGCCGCCCTGGTGTTGGCACCACCTTCTCCTTTAACATTCTTACCACAGCAAGTGAGCAGCCCCAGAGAAAGTATGTGCACTATAACCACCCCGAACTGGATGGAAAGCAAATATTGATTGTGGATGATAATACCACCAACAGGCGCATTTTGCACACCCAGCTTGAGCAGTGGAAACTTACACCTGTATTGGCCGCCTCGGGCAGGGAAGCACTTGGTATGCTTGAGGCCGGCAGCAGGTTTGACCTTGTGATAACCGACATGCACATGCCTGAAATGGATGGTGTTGATTTAACAAAGCGTATAAAGCAGTTGCGGCCACAGTTGCCGGTGGTATTGCTCAGTTCAATTGGCGACGAACACTCCCGTAAATTCCCAAATCTTTTCAATGCTGTGCTTAATAAACCCATTAAGCAGCAGGCCCTGTACCGCTGTATTATGCAGGAGCTAAAAGCAAAAGATAAATATGAAGCAACAATAAACGGCGAAAGCAGTATAAAGAACCACGCCAACCTTGCTGAGCGTTACCCGCTTAATATACTAATTGCCGAAGACAACATAATAAACCAGCGCCTTATGGTGCATGTGCTTAATAAGCTTGGTTACCAGCCACAACTGGCCGAAGATGGGCAGCAGGTACTTGAAAAAGTGGTGCAGCATAATTTTGACGTGATATTTATGGATGTACAGATGCCCGAGATTGACGGCCTGGAAACCACACGAATTATAAGACGGCAGGAACAGGCACAACCCGTAATACTTGCCATGACGGCAAATGCCACAAAAGAAGACCAGCAGGAATGCCTTGCCGCAGGCATGGACGATTATATAAGCAAGCCAATACAGTTAAATAAGCTTGTTGCCATGATTGAAAACTGGGCCATGAAAAGGAAGAAGTTGCTGGTTGATTAGTTAATTGGTAACAGGCAGTTGATTGGTTGAATAGCAGTATCTGCTGAATTGTAAGAAGCGGTTGATTAGTAAAGAAGATTTTGTTACACGGTTTACTTCAATCTGCCACGAAGTGGCCCCTTTGGGGCAATCCGCAATCGTTTCACTTTTCACTTCTGACTTTTCACTTCTTCACTCATAAATACTAGCCGCGGTTTTTTCTGCAATGCCTTTTGGGGCAAGCCATGCAAGCGCTGCGCCAAGCTTATTTGCGAAACCGGTAATAACCTCTGTTTTTTTGCCAAACATTTTTTGTACGGCTATTGCGGCAACATCTTCCGGCTTCATGTTGAATTTTTCAGCTGCTTTCTTACCCTTTTCGCCAATATTGGCACGCTGCGGAAAATCAGTATCGGTAGGGCCGGGGCAAACACATGTTACAGATATATTTGTTTTTTTTAGTTCGTAATGCAACGCCCGGGAAAAACTAAGCACAAACGATTTTGATGCTGAATACACCGCCAGGTATGGTACCGCCTGGTACGCGGCTGAGCTGGCAATGTTTAAAATATATGAAGGCGAAGGCTGCTTTTTCAACAATGGCAAAAACAACGAGGTTAACTGCACCAGCGAAACAACATTTACCTGCAGCATGTTAACATGGTCTGCCTCACTGTATTTTTCAAACAGGCCGCTCAGCCCATAGCCTGCATTATTAACCAATATATTAACCGCGTAGTTATTGGTTTGGCACCAGCTTAATATTTGTTGCGGGGCATTTGCCTGGCTAAGGTCGGCAACAAAATAAAAGGCCTTAATACCGTATTGCTGCTGCAGGGTATTGCATAATTGCTGCAAAAGGTTTTGGCTGCGCGCTACCAGCAGCACATCGGTTTTGCGTTTTGCAAGCTCTTCAGCTATATTTTTGCCAATACCTTTGCTTGCCCCGGTAATTAATGCAAATGCCATAATAGTGTTTGTGTAAATTAAAAAGCCACGTTTTTACAACGTGGCCTCAAATATAATCTGTTTAGCGGGGTTACTATAAAACTTAGCGGTTAACTTTTGCTGCAAATTTGTGGTAAAACGGTGTTTTGCTGTTTTCACTTTTGGGCGCGTACTTACCTGTTATAATGGGTATATACATTACCCTGCGCCGGCTTTTTTCACCAAAATGCGGGCTTTGCTGTACCCTGTGCCAAAGCCTGCCATCGTGCACTGACAGGTCTCCCGCAAACATATCAAAGCCAGCTTCACGCTTGTCAGCGTTGTTGTCAACAAAATATCTTTTCCCAAATAAAAGTTTTATCATGCCCTGTTTATGGGTACCGGGTATAACCCTAAGGCCGCCATTTTCAAAGGGGCAATCATCCAAATGAATGCCCACATTAAGCATGGGCATAATTTTCTGGCCTAAAAAAAGGTCGCGGGGGGCATCGGTATGCCAGCCCATTTGGGAGAAAGCGCTGTTTGGTGTGCGAACGTAATTATTCATTACCAGGCCATCCTTCTCAATTTCTCCAATACGTCCCTCGTATGGCTTAACCAAAGCGGTTAGTAATTGTAATCTTTCATCCTGCAAAAGCTCATGCAAAACAGTGCTATATTGTGATAGAAAGCAAAGACGCTGTATTGTAGGGTTTCCGTTTTCATCTTTGCCGTATTTAAGTGGTGTGCCATTTACTTTCTCTTTTCCTTCCTTTATCCATTGCTGCTCAACCTTATGCGCCTCACTTAAAAACAGCTTTGCTTTTTCCCTGCTCACAAAATTCCTGAAAACGATTACACCATACTTATCAAAATAGTCTAATTGCTCATCAGTCAACTTTTCTCCTAATGTAAAAACGGGTTCTGTAATTTTTTTCATATTTCCTGTTAGGACTGGGAGTTTTTTAAAATACCAAGCTACTTGAAAAAGGCAATATTACAAAATTGCGTATTTAATATTTATAAAAACACTGTACTTTTCATTTTTAAATGGAACTTAATCTTTTGAATATATACAAATTTTTGATATTTACCCTCTTAAACCGGTTGTTTTGAAGAATATAGTGTTTGCAGTATTATGCTTGCCTTTTTTTTACCCAATTAAGAGTTTTTCACAAGATAGCACCAAAAGTAAACTGCTGCTGTTGCCGGTAATAACAAGGTCTATTGAAACTGATTGGTCGTTTGGCGGGGTTACTTCAGCCACTTTTCACTTCGGTAAAAACGATTCAGCTACAAGAACGTCTAACCAGCAGGCGTTGGTATTATATTCCTTAAAAAAACAGCTGGTATTTGTTTTAAATGGCAGTATATATTTCCCCGATGAAAAATACATACTAAACAACCAGGTATCCTACAGCTATTTCCCGGATAAGTTTTGGGGGCTGGGTAAACACACCCCCGCCAGCAATGAAGAGCCGTACACTTTTAAACAGTACTATGTGTACATGCACCTTCTTAAGGCCGTTAAAAAAAACCTGTTTGCAGGGTTGCTGTTTGAATACCAAAACTTGCTAAAGGTTAACTATATACCAGGTGGGTTATTTGATAAGGAGAATGTGGCAGGCAGAAACGGGTATAAAGTAGCAGGGCTGGGCGCAAGCCTTACCTACGATAACCGTAATAATGCCTTTGCGCCTGGTAATGGTGCTTTTATACAGGCCTATTTTAACCACTTTGACCCTATTTTAGGCTCCGGCTTCAATTATACCAATATTGTTATTGACCTCAGGAAGTTTATACGTGTTTATAACAACCAGGTGCTGGCATTGCAATTGTACAACTTCATGAATGTGGGCGATGTGCCATTACGCAGCCTGGCAAATCTGGGCGGATCGAACAGTATGCGTGGCTTGTTTGACGGGCGCTACAGGGATAAAAACCAGTTGGTTTTGCAGGGCGAATACAGGACGCCCATCGCAGGGCGGTTTGGCGCAGTTATATTTACTGGCGTTGGCGATGTAGGGCATACCGTTACTGATTACTCCTTCAAAGATCTTAAATACTCCTGCGGTGGCGGCCTGCGCTTTGCTGTTGATAAAAAGGAAAAATTAAATATCAGGCTTGATTATGGCCTTGCCGGAGGTAAAAACCATGGATTATACTTTCAATTGGGTGAGGCGTTTTAGTTTTTTTGCCGCGCAATTTTTAATCCCAGGTAGTATGCTGCGTAGGCAAATAAAGGCGCAACCAATACATCAACTGTGTAATGTACATGCTGTACAAGTACAAGTATGCCAACTGCGGTGCCCGAAATAAAGGCCAGCAACTTATCCGTTTTCTTTTGAAGGCAAAAGCCTATAATAAACATAGTTGCGGTATGGCCTGAAAAAAACAGGTCTTTCGTAATAAAATTCTTTCCGTAAAACATGTTGCTCAGCGGGTCAATTATGGGTATCAGGCCTGCGGGCGGGTTAAGGTTTACAGCAGATATAGTAATAACCCTGAAAATGCTCAGGCAGATAAACGTCCATAAAAAATCTAAAAAAATACCGGGGCTGTAAAGTGACCGGATTGTTATTAAAATGGATGTACCCCATATAAGAATTACTAATGGAATAGAAACATTTATAGCCGGAATGCGGTTTAATACAATATCATGCATAACCTCACCCTGCCTGCGCTGTATGTACTGGAAAAAAAAGCCGAACAGAACAAACACGGCTATTAGAATACCGAGGCCTGCTATAAATTTTTTTCTGTATACGGGTTGTTTTAAAGCGTTTGCCCAGCTTGATTTCCTCACTTTAACCGGATTATATAGTGGCTGTTAATTAAAAGTCGCAAATATATACTTCATATTTTTAATACAATGTATTTAAGCACAACTTAATAAACCCAGCCACTATAATTTAGCTCTGCAGGTATCTTAAAGCAAAACCGTTAATAGTGCCACCTTACAAACGCTTCCATCGCAGCGTACTTTGTCAGGCCAAGCAGTGCATAAAGGTTTGCTGTATTGCCATTGCGTTCTTCAGCACGCTGCCAAAATTCCCTGCTATCTGTCCCCTGGAAAGGCACGCTATCCTTTTGGCTTTGATGTATAAAAATGCCGTAACGTTTTTTAATTACCTGGTCTGGGCTCATAGGTATCGCCATTTCAATATCGGCAATATCCCATTCCTGCCAGGCGCCTTTGTAAAGCCACACCCAGCAGTCATTTACCCATTCCTCGCCCGCTGCCTTAAGCCTGCGCAGGCTTTCAAACACAACATCAAGGCAAACTTTGTGGGTGCCATGCGGGTCAGCAAGGTCGCCTGCACAAAATACCTGCTGTGGTTTTATCTTGCTTAATAATTCAATGGTCAGCCTTACATCTTCTTCACCCATTGGTTTTTTATCAATTGTGCCTGTTTCGTAAAACGGCAGGTTTTGAAAATGTATATTTTCATCTTTTAACCCAACATATTTACAGGTAGCTTTGGCTTCGCACCTTCTTATCAAACCCTTAATACTCCTAATTTCCGGCGTATCAATCTGGTGCAGTTGTTTGGTGGAAAGAAATTTGCGCGCTTCAGCAAGTATCTGCCTGCTTTTCTCATTATCCATATCAAACATTTGCTGAAAGCCTACAGCAAAGTCAATAAAACGTGTAACAAACTCATCCGTTACCGCAATATTGCCGCTGGTTTGGTAAGCCACATGCACATCATGTCCCTGGTCGTGCAGGCGCATAAACGTGCCGCCCATGCTTATTATATCGTCATCGGGATGTGGGGAGAATATCACGCACCGTTTTGGGAATGGTATGCTCCGCTCGGGATGACTGGGTATATTGGTATTGGGTTTGCCGCCTGGCCAGCCAGTAATACTATCGCGCAGCAGGTAAAACACCTGTAAGTTAATTTCGTAGGCATCGCCTTTTTCCACAAGCAGGTCACCTAAGCCATTCTCATTATAATCGTGCGTCGTAAGGCTTAAAACA
The DNA here is from genome assembly GCA_013285915.1 of Bacteroidota bacterium. GTDB lineage: Bacteria > Bacteroidota > Bacteroidia > Chitinophagales > Chitinophagaceae > JABDFW01. The sequence continues at coordinate 16,394 of JABDGS010000044.1, read as the reverse complement.
GGCTTCTCAAGTTTTAATGCAAGGTTTACCACAGCACGTTTGATGATAGCCGGGGACCATTGAATATCGCCTGTTAGCCAGGGAGATTTAAACCTGGTAAGCTCACTGGCAGCAAGCTCATCAACCACAAATGTGCAATTGTTGTGCTGCTGTAAAATGCTGGCCGGTATCTGCTCTGTAACATTGCCTTCTACTGATTTGGCTATAATGGCTGCCTTATTACCCCATGCCATAAGCAATATACGCTTGCTCTTCATAATGGTACTTATGCCCATGGTGAGTGCAAGGCGGGGTACTTTGGCAATATTGCTAAACTCCTTTGCGTTGGCAGTGCGGGTGTTATTATCTAAGTTTATTATCCTTGTTTTGCTGAATATGCTTGATCCAGGCTCGTTAAAACCAATATGGCCGTTATTGCCAATACCAAGCACCTGCAGGTCAATTCCACCCGCTTCATCAATTTTTTGTTCGTATTCCGCGCAATGCTGCTTTGCCTGCTCCTTGGTAAGGTTGCCGTTGGGCAGGTGTATATTGGCGGGGTCAATATCTACATGGTCAAACAGGTGGCGGTGCATAAAACTCCAGTAACTCTGGCGCGCACTTCTTTCGATAGGGAAATATTCATCAAGGTTGAAGGAAACAACGTTTTTAAAGCTTAACCCGTCTTCGCGGTGCAGGCGCACCAGCTCAACATACATGCTGATAGGGGTAGAGCCCGTTGCAAGCCCTAATACGCATTTTTCGCCTGTGCTTTGTTTTTGCTTAATAAGCTGTGCAATTTCTGCAGCTACGTAAGCTGAACCGCTTTTTGTATTTGGAAAGATTTCTACATGAATTTTTTCGAAAGAATCTACCATGCTCATAGTAATGTTTGTTTGGTTGTGGAATGGCCCCGCGGGTGCGGGGCTGTAAAAAGCGAGCGGCAAATATAATTTGTAATACAGGCATTTTGCACTTTTTTTTAAAAATTACAATGTGGTAATGCCGTGCCTTGAAACGAAAAAAGCCCCCGAAGGGACTTTTTCCTGTGACTTTTATAGCTAATGATCAATTCAATTATCTTCTGCCGCCTCTTTGTGGGCCATTGCCGCTGCTGCGCTGCTGCGGTTGTGCTTGTGGCCTGCTGAACTGTTGCGGCTGTGGCCTGTTAAATTGCTGCTGCGGTGCACTAAAACGCTCCTGCTGCCTGTATTGCGGTTGTGGCCTGTTTTGTTGTACTTGTGGCCTTGCCTGTTCCGTACGTGGCTGGTTGTAGGCAATCCTGTTATCTGGGGTTGCATTATACCGGTTGTTGTTAACGGCGTTTTGCTGCCTGTCAATATTACGTATGGTTTGCCTTGGCTGATTATTTACAGGTTGCTGGCTGGGCCTGTAAGGCGCAGGCGCACTTTGCTGTGGCGCCCTATTATTAAATTGTTGCTGCTGCCTGTTGTTATTGGGCTGTTGCATATTATGCTGCTGTTGCGGCCTGTTAATAGTACCCGGCCTTACGTTAGGCCTGTACATTTGCACGCTGCCCCTGTTAAATACTGCAGCACCCGGCCTGTTTGCATTACGTATAGGCATTGCGTCTATCCTTCTGTTGGTAAACCTTTCAACTTCATGCCTGTCTGGCCCTGCAACAAATCTTGCATTGTGGTAACTGTTTACATTATTAATAATGGTGGTATTTCTTATTACAGTAAAGTTGGTGCGCCTGTCAACGCAATAGCGGTTAAATGAGCCACTGGTTATATAAGCACGGGGGCAAAAGTTCCATCTTTCAGCAGGTATATACCCGCCATAGCCTGCACCCACACCAATGCTTATGCCCGGCATAAGGGGTGCCCACCCGTAATAATCACCACCAGTACGCCAACTAACCCAGGCGGGTGCCCATTCATAACCGGGTACCCACATCCAGTGGCCGTTAAATGCCCAGCGGCCGTAGTGAAACGGTGCCCATCCCCAGTTGTAGTTTGATACCCATGTCCATCCCGCGTCTGTATAAGCCCAGTTACCATTTGAATAGTAAGGGGTAAAATCAGCCTCATTGCTTACCCATACCTGGCCATAATTGGGGTCGTCTTCCCAGGTACCATAAGGGCTCAATGCATCGTAAAATGTGTTAAAGTCAACGTCCTGTTGTGCTTCAACATTGGCGCCCTGGTCGTCGTATGCTTCACCTTGCTGCGCAGGCGGCTGGTTATTATAGCCCTCATCCGGCTGTTGGGCGCTGGCATATTTTGGGGCACTGCAAGATAATGCCATTATACCTGCAGTTGCAATGCCGATCAATGTGTTAAAATTCGCTTTCATAAAATTTTTATATTAAGGGGTAATGAATTTATCCTTCCACTTATATTGACGTATAAATAACCATAAGTTTAATGCCCGTATTATGGTTTTTAGGCATTTTATGAAAGCTTTTGCATTTGCAACGTTGTTGCAAGTGAGAGTTGTAATAGAATCAATTTGCATAGTTTCGCTATTTATAACAAACTGCATAAACGCTGTTATGAACGATATACATCAAAATCTAATTGTCAGGCTCAATTATTTAATTGGCCTTCTTGATGTTTCTTCACAAGAATCATTTGAGAAAATAAAGGATCATAAAGCCATTGAAGGCTTTGATAGCGTTGGAGAAATATATGACAATCAATATCTTATATATCGAAATCAAATTACGATTTCTGCAGTTTTATTAGGGTATGCCTATTTTGAAGCATTTCTGACGGACCTAATTACTTTATGCCTTAAAAAAAATCCCAAAATATTACTTCCTCAAGGTAAAGAGGCCAATAAAGACAAAACAATAACTTATCAGCAATTGATACTTGCCAGCAGTTATGAAAAGTTAATAGATGAACTTATAGAAAAGGAAATTAGAAATATTATGTACAAATCAATGCCAGAAATACTTGATTACCTAAGTAAGAAATTAGGATTGGAGTGGGATGTAAGCCTGAATCCAGAAATAATAATTGCCAATAAAATAAGAAATTGTTGTATGCACAATAATTGCATTGCTGATAAAAACTTGGCAAAAGATTCACGATTTACAGAGGGTTCGGAAATAGAATTAAGTTCGGGTATAGTTCATTTTTTTGGTCTGTTAGTACGTCAATTCTCAAATCAGCTTTGGGTTTCAGCAAAAGAACGATATACAATATAACTGTTTGGTTTGTATACTCTGGCTAAAGCCCGTAGGTTTTTTGCTTCACCTCAAGCCTAAAGGCAGGGTTATGTAAAGTAGCTCAAACTCGTAAACTATTGAAACTTTCAAACACTCAAACATTCAAACTTCAATTAAAACTCCACATGCAGCCTTGCCGAAACGATGCTAACAGGCCCCCGGTCTTTATTATACGCGGGGTGTAAAACAAACTGGTAATCGGGGCTGATAAAAAGGTGCTTAAACAGGTTAAGCGAGTAGTATAATTCAACAATTTGTTCCTTACCGTAATTTAGTTGGCCATCGCCAATTAAAAAGCCATAACCGCCTTTGGTTAAATAAGTTCTGTGCAGCTCGCTCAGGCCATTTGACACATAAGCCAAGCCTAATTTATCGTCCTTCCGCTTCCAAATATCACCATCTAACTGTATACCTGCACTAAGGCTTTGGTCAATTTCTGTAAATGCCCAGGTTTCGTTGTTGCCATCATTCCAGCTACCCTTCAGGTAATAGTGAAAACTACCCACTGCCTGGTCATAAGACGCATAGTAGCCCCATTTATCCCTGCCATACATGCGGCTTGCAGTAACATCAGGCGTGCCTGGCGCTGCAATGGCATCTGCATAGCTGCCCATATGTGCCTTGTTCCAGAATATCCCGCCGCGTATATCGGCATTATGGGCGCTATCTTTATAAAAAATGCGGGTATTCTCTACTTCCCAAACCATACCTATGGCCTTACCGGGTTTCCATTGCAGGTTCATGCCATTGGCTTCGGTGGGCACAAATGTGTTGGCATAGCGCAATGCCCAGCTTTTAAATACAGCCTGTACAACTGCACCAAATGTATAACCGCGGGTGTTGGCGGGATAATCCCATGCACCATGGCCCATAAGCGACCAGTTAAAAAACTGGCTCCGTGGGTCATGTGTGATAATGGAGCTGCCAAAAAAATCGGTCAGGCTAAATTTACCCGCCAGAACTGAGATATATTCCTTGTTTGTATACTCCCGTACCTGGTTAACATCATTATCAACCTGCTCCTTTTTCTTTGAAAGAGGAAACCGGTGCTCAATATACAACCTGCCAATGTAGGGCTGCGGTTTTGGATTACCCACACGGTATATTTCCCCATTGGGAAAGCCTGCAATACCCAAAGTTTTGCTAAGCCCTTTGCCGCCCGCCAATTCAGGGTTAAATACTATATAGGAGTGGGGGGCGAATTTAAATGCCGCAAATATTGTTGCTGTCAGCGATGCACGCACCGGCTCATGCGGCAACAGGCTGTTATTGCCCTGGTAAGGTGAGGTAAAGTCAAAATGGTATTGGGGTATTGCTGTTGACTGAAAATGAAGTGAGAATTTTTTGTTCACAGCCGAATCTGCCTGCTGGGCCCGTGCTGCCATTTGCAAAACCGTAACTATAAGGATTAGTATTGAAAATCTTTTCATGCGGCGCAAAAATAAAAGGTTACCTACTATTTTAGCAGTTGTTTACTATTTGTTAATGCAACAGGGTTTCAAAGGAGGGGATTTGTTTGAAACGTTGTTGCCAAAATAAAAACTTATATGAATAAACATTTTTAAATTAAAAAGATAACGACGCTTTAAATTCTCAATTTGCAATTTGCAAATTGAGAATAATTCTTACTTTTACACCATGAGAAAACATAACGGGATGCGCCCCCAGGACGTACCCATACTTTTAAAAATTATTGCAAAAGGCGGTGTGGCATGGATGAATAAAACCCTTGCAGAAGAATTGTTTATAAGCCCGGCAGAAATATCTGAATCGCTCCATAGAAGTGTGGTTGCAGGGCTGATTAATGCTGATAAGAAGAAAGTACACAGGCAAACATTACTGGAATTTATAGAATATGGCCTGCATGTTGTTTTCCCGGTAACGCCGGGTGGTTTTGTAAATGGGTTGTTTACTGCTCATTCGCACGCCTTTATGCAAAAACATTTTAGAAGCGACTTTCCATACGTTTGGCCCGACCCAAAGGGTGTGAACCGCGGGTTGGCTGTAGAACCACTTTATAAAGAAATGGCGAAAGCCGCCCAATTAGATGAGGTTTTTTATAAACTTGCAGCCCTTGTGGAAGTAGCAAGAGTAGGTAAAACACGGGAATTTAAAATTGCCATGGAAGAGATTAAAATAATATTCAGGCAGCATGAACCATCACACTAATATTGTTCGTATAAAAGCCATTTATAATGCTTTGAAAAGAGTGGAATATGATTACGTTTTTGTTGGCGGTGCTGTTGTATCCCTTTATGCAGACAGACCCGCTGGAGAAGTGAGAGAAACAGATGACATAGATATTTTAATTGAAATTTATTCCCGTTACGATTACCTGGTATTAGAAGAAAAATTACGGCAATTGGGTTTTAAACATGATACAAGCTCAAATTTTGTTGGAAGGTTTTTAATTGAAGGATTGATTATTGATTTTATGCCCCTTGACGAAAAAGTGCTTGGCTTTAATAACAGGTGGTATGCAGAAGGGTTAAAAAATGCAATTGATTATGTTATTGATGATTTAGATACCATTAAAATATTTGCAGCGCCCTATTTTATTGCTGCCAAGCTTGAAGCATTTAAATCCCGCGGCAAAAATGCAAACGGTGAACTGGATGGGAGGTTGAGCAGCGATTTTGAAGATGTTGTTTTTTTATTAAGTAACCGAATGGCAATTTGGGAAGAGATGAAATCAGCAAATAAAGATATAAGGGAATACCTGGTTAATGAATTTACTATCCTTTTAAAGAATCCATATTTTGAAGAATGGATAGACGCTCAAACCGGGTATATGTCCTCTTTCGCGCAAGCAATTATTTTGCCACAAGTAAAGGATTTTATAAGTGGAAAATAGATCGTCAGCAACTTCAACCACAATCCCTACTTCTACACCACATCCTTCTTCCACTCCTCTACTTCTTCTAAAAACTGCATGGCTTTTATAACATGCACCCAGTCAGGGCCGTTAAACATTAGCTTAAACCATTTTTTGTGCCTGTTATTATAATTTATGTTCCTGAACAGCCATATTGCGGCGACGGTAAAAAAGCCCGTTACTGCAATTAATATAACCCAGCCTGCAGCGCCCATAACATGCAGCATGGCGGGCGATAAAAAAAAGGTACTGTAAAAAGGCATCTGCAGCCATGCAATACCCACACTGCGTATGGTTGAGGCTTGTAAAGCCGCAAGCTTTTGCTGTGTATCAGCAATACTTTCACTGTTATCAATTTGGCGTATAAGTACAATGTGTTTTATAAGGGTGATGATTGAAATGGCGGTTATAACCGCTATCATAGTAACTGAGATATTAAAAATAATACCCTGCCACCTGTACGATATGCACATTAAAAATACCAGCAATAACAGCCAGGCAACACCAACCACAATAACCCTTAACTTAAAACCCGCCAGGCGGTTAAGGCGGCTTTTTGCTTTTTGCATTTGCATGGCTTCCTTGCTTTGCAGGTTTAATGCCCAGCTTTGCAGGTTAAGCAATTTTGCCTCTTCAAGCTTTTTATCATATTCAGCCCATAAATTTTGCAGCTCCATATCTTCCATATTAAAGTTTGTTATAGTGTAAAAATTTTTGTTTTAATTTTTCTTTGGCGCGGTTTATCCGGGTAGCTACGTTTGTTTCAGTAAGGCCTGTTATTTCGGCTATTTCACTATAGCTTTTGGCCTCAAGGTATAATATCATCAAAGCCCTGTCTAACTCTTTTAATTCACTAATGCATTTTTGCAGCAGGGTAATATTTTCTTCCAAATTATTCTCCCCCGGTGTTTTGTCTTCTACATCAAAACCGGTTTCGTGTAATGCAACGGTATTGGTTTTTCTGCTGCCTGTTCTGTAAAAGCTTATAGCGGTGTTAAGTGCCACCCGGTACATCCAGGTAGTAAATTTGTACTGCGCGTCAAAGCTTTTACCTGCTTTCCAAAGCTGGTATATAATCTCCTGCGCAAGGTCTTCCCGGTCGCTCCTGTTGGCGCAATAAGCGTTGCATATTTTATATATTATGCCGCTGTTTTGTTGTACAAGCTTTACAAATGCGTCGTTTACAGGTGCGGTGCTCATGTATGCTGTATGCTTTACATTATTATTCGCCCAAAGGCAACAAAAATCACGTTTATGCTAAAAATATTTTTTAAGGTATGCCAATTATTTGTAACCCCGGGTCAACCGCCGCGTCATACAAACCATCCGTAAGCAAGCGCTGCCATAATTAAATCTCACCCGCCATTAAACTTTGGTAACGAAAACACATCAGATACAAAAACCATTATATGAAGAAATTTCTTTCCATGGCGGCTTTACTGCTGCTTTTGGGCGCAGCCAAAGTACAGGCCCAATACGGCGGGGCGCGTGTGTATGTGCAGCCCGGTTATGCAAGGCCCTACCAGCCCCGCGTAATTAACAGCGATAATTTTCAGCCTACGCTTAACATCAGTATCGGCTATGGCTTCCCCAATCTTGATAAAAACCAGCTTGCCGAGTTTCTTGAGGCCTACAAAGGCAATGTTACCCAAAACGGTCCTGTAACTGGTGCGGTAGATTTCCAGTTCAGCCGTTATATGAGCGTTGGCGTTATGGGCACATACGGAAAAGTTACCGCACCGTATTACAATAATAACTCAAATGGCAACACGCCCGATTTTACCGGCACCCTTGAAAACTGGAGCATAATGTTTAACCTGGTAAATTATTTTCCCAGCTATAACAAAAGCGTATCGCCTTATTTGCGTACCGCGGCCGGTGTAAATAACTGGAGCCAAAGTTATACCGATGCCAACGGTAAAAAAGTTGCCGATGCGCCAGACCCAAATATTTTCAGCTACCAGGTATCGCTGGGTGCGCGCATAAATTTATCGCCTAATGCAGGCTTTTTTATGGAAGCAGGCTACGGTAAGTATATTCTTAATGGCGGGCTAACCTTTAGATTGTAAGCGATATCTGCTGATCTAAGAAAAACACTCAACACTCAATAGTCAATTTTCAAGTGTGAAGCAATGCGGATTGCTATAACGCTTCTCTGCTTGAAAATTGATTATTGAGTTTAGCTTTACAAGTATTCCTCTTGTGTTTTAATTTTGGCTTTTGATTTCCCCTTCCCATTCACGTTTCACGATTGACGATTCACGGTTCATACCGCCAAAACATCAACCTGCCCCCCAAACAAAAACCCCCGCCAGGACTGGCAGGGGTGGTTCTCGCGTCGTTTTTTCAACAAAAAAAACTAATTGCTGGTTGTTTTGGGTGTTAGTAGTTTTATTTCATCCACCATACTTTTACATTGGCGTTGTTACCGCCCATGCTGTTTACCTGTGCATTAAAATTGTCCGTGTTATACACCGCCTCATTTTGAGGGTATGTTAAACGGAGGAAGTTTGCATAAGCAGATGGTTCGCCGTCCCGGGGCGTTGCACCTGTTCTTCTCCACAAATTAAATGCAAGCCAGGGTTGACGGAAATAGCTAAGCCACTCCTGTGTGTATATCTTTTTCAAATTATCAGCGTCGCTGCCGGTAAACGCAACTTTAGCATTGGCAAACAAAGCAGCCCATTGTGCTGTAGTTGGTGCAGCAGGTGCTACTGAACTCCAGGCATCATGTGTTGTGTTTGTGTTTTGCGCAATATTATACCAAAAGTTAACTGACGATAGAACAGATAAAAACAAGAGGCTACCCTTTTTTAAGATAGCCTCATTTTGTTGGCAAAAAAAGCTTGAGCTGATTATTGCACAACTACTTTTTCGTTTAACCATTTTTGCCCATCAAAAATGGACAAAAAATAAATTCCTGCCGAATAACCGCTAACAGAAATGTTGACATTATCTGCCCCTGTTTTGTAGGTTAACGTTTTTCTCACACGGCCAAGCTGGTCTCTTATTATTACTCCGTAAATTTTATTTGCTGAATTGTTGCCATTTAAAAGTGTTTTGCCTGCCCCGCCGGCTTTTGACATGCCGCTGCTTGTGTATTGGGGTGTTGCGCTTATGCTTATGTTGTTCTTAGCCGGGTTGGGTGAAACAGTAAATGAAGTTGTGCCTGGCGGGCATGTGTATATCTGGAACGTTTTCCAATCGCTCCAGCCACAGGTATTTTGAATCCGTGATTGTATATATACATAAGAATTTGTATTGGTTGAAGCCCTTTGAACCATAAATTTTGGTATAGTGGCCACGCCATTTACTGTGTATTGAGATGGTGTGGTGGATATTACAGCGCCAGAATTATTTTCGGTTTGATAGCCGGTAGTGTAGCCAGTTGAACCGCTGTTAGCGAGTATAAATGTGTTTAAGCCCGGCGTGATTGGGTTAATTATTATGCAATTGTTGGCTGACATATATTTTGTTACTGTTAAGCCATTGGTGCCGGGGCTGCCTACGCGTATGATTTGCGTTTGAGTATAAGTAAAGCTGCAATGCGTTACAGTGCCCGTTAAAATAACATCCGCACTTCCGGTCCCTGCCCGTGTAACAACTACGCTTCCAGAACAACTGGCTGGTGGGATGGAGGCAAGCGATGGATCCGACACCGACCAGCAAACCGATGCCCCGGTCGGCATGCCATTCATGGTGTAGGTTCTTGAACCCGAACAAAAATCTCCGCTTGCATCTGTTGATATAGTTAATGTTGGGGATGGCCTGGATATTGGCACATACCCCACAGGGCCCCTTAACAAACTTGCGCCGAAAGGGTTTATCGCTCTTATCTGTATGCTTGTTCCATCACCTCTTGACAGGTCTGATGTTACTGTAACATTATTGCTGCCCGGCAGCCAATTGGTACCGTTTGATACAACGCTATTCAATGTCCAGTTTGCCGGCAACGGGTATTCGTAGGTTGAAACAGGAGCATAATGGGGCTCGGGTATTACTATTGGGTTTGAAAACTCTACCTGGGGAAAGGAAATATTAAAGCTTGAAGATTGGCACCTTGGCGCTACTATTGACTGGCTTGGATTTGGTGTAGCGTAAGCAGTAGGGTACTTGAAAGATTTTATATTGTTAAAAGCAACATCAGAAGAGGTGGTAATAAGAAACCCGGCGCCATCTCTATAGGTATACCGTATCCTGTAAGTTTGTATGGAATTGATATCTACAAACTGCCCAAATATGTTTACCGTAGTTCCGGTAACCGAATAGCTGGTCAAAACAGGGTTTACACTTCCTGCAAGGTCGTTAACCGGCAATACTTGGGAAACAGAGAAATTTGAAGCGGCGCCTAAAGCAAACGTTACAAAAAAGGTTATAGGCTGGTTAGGGCAAAAAGCTTCAGTTTATGCAGGTGCGCATGTGTAACTTAGTTGGCAATAGCCGCTTGCTGCAAAAAATAAAAATAGCGTGAGAGTGTACAATTTTTTTAACATACATTAAGTTTAAAGTGAAAAATGAGGAGTAGAAATAAAAGAAATAAATAGAGATTATGGCATGTAAGGTATTTAAGGTTTATATTTAAGAAAACTGATGAATAAAAATACTGTAATTGCCAATTAAATACAACAGTTTATTATAAATGGTAGCCATATTGGTGGCTGCATATTTTTTGCATGCCATCCACAAACAAGATGCCGGCAATATCAATTTAATGCGGCAAGTGCAGGAGGTTTTTCGCGGGTTTTTGATTAAGCGCAAAAAACCAACCTCGCACACATGGCCCACAAATTGTAGCAGCTGTTGTGATGTGTTGTGTTGTAATGACCATTAGCTTGCATGTGCAGCGTTGGTTCTGTTTTTAACCGCCCGTTTGCCAGAGGCATACAGGCGTTTGTGCGCAATAAAATAATAAAAATGCAATGTAAACATACAGTGGTGGCAAGCAGGCCGGTAATGGCTTGTATATTAGACCACGCTCACTGCCATTCACTTTCTCTAAATCCTTCCAAATCCCAGTCATAAAAACCCCCCACCAGGACTGGCAGGGGCGGTTCTCGCGTCGTTTTTTCAACAAAAAAAAACTAATTGCTGGTTGTTCAAGGTTTACTTCATTCACTGAATTTTTACGTTGGCGTTATTGCCCTCATGTTATTTTACTTGTGCATTAAAACTAGCATTGTTATGCACGGCTTCATTCGGTAACAGTGCCACTAATTTGTCTCGTTTGGGCAATAGCCGCTATGCCCAGGGTACTTAACAACATAGTGAGCAATACGTGCAATGTTGTTTTTTTCATAGCAGTTGTTTTATTTGATTTTTTTGGTTAAAGAAACAATGGCATCGGCGGTTAACCGCCCTGCCACGCATATTAAAAAGCTGTTCAGCTTTCGCCAAACAAAAAGTCTGTTTGTATTTCACCCTGCGCAATCTCGCTCAGTAAATTCTGCTCGTAGTTTTCCATTACCAGTGCTGCGCTGCCTATCAGTTCCGCTTCATAACCCAATGACGATAATTCAATCTCTGTGCTGGCCGCAAGCCTTGGTATGCAATGCTCATTCAGCGACTGCTGTATCGGCGCCTTCCAAATTTTACCTGCAAGTGAGCCGCGACCGCTTAATATGATTATTTCGGGGTTAAGCAGGTGTATAAGTATAGCCACGCCTTTACCAATATTATACCCGGCTTCTGAAAACAGGTCAATGGCAAGCTTGTCACCCCGTTGGGCTGCTTTCATGATCATCCCAAAAGCTGTTTCTATGTCTGCATTAAATATTTGGTCTCTAAGTACAGAAGGCTTGCCGTTGCTTATTGCCTGCCGCGCTTTTTCAACAATAACGGTTAATGACGTTTCAGTTTCAAGGCAACCGGTTTTGCCGCAAACACTGCAAAGCTTGTTGTTTGTAAAAAGGGATATATGGCTAAACTCGCCCGCAAAGCCATTATACCCCCTGAACATATTGCCGTTTAATATCAGCCCGAGGCCAACGCCCCAGCCAATATTTATAACCATGGCATTGGTTTTATTTATGGCCTTGCCAAAGCGCAGCTCAGCAAGTGCAATAAGGCTGCTGTCGTTATCTATAAATACATCAAGCCCCGTTCTTTCATATATATAGCCTGGTATATCCGTGTCAGGCTCAAAAAATGAATAATTAGCGCCTTTACCACCATCAACAAAACCAGGCATGCCAATACCAATGCCCGCAATTTTTGTTTTAGTTATGCCGCTGTTATTTATGTGGTTGTTTATTTTTTCTGCCAGTTCGTCAAGGGCATTCCTGTTTTTTTCAATATCCAACTCAAACTTTTCAACCGGGGTAATATAATGGTTGTGCATGTCCATTATAACGATACGCGTTACAAACTGGTCCATAGCTACCGATACCACGTACAAAATACCCGGCTTTAACGAGTAGGTAAGGGGCCTTCTGCCACCGCTGCTGGGGGCAAAACCGGTTTCGTCTATGTATTCTTCCTTTATCAATTCCTGCAGTATTTTGGTTGTTAATGGCAGGCTTTTATAAATCCTCTCACTTAAATCGGCCAGCGACAACGTATTTCCAAAATATAGCTGTTTTATAATGGCCTTTTTATAGAGGTCTTTTTTCTCAGACATATTCGGTTGCTTAATAATTAGTTATAATAGTGTACGATACTTTCATAAAAAAATTAAAAAGTAAATATAGTATTTTAATAAGTAATCGTTAAATTTTTTATTTTTTTGGTAAGAAAATGCAAAAATTGAAGAAGAAAGGGGAAAAATGGCTGCTGAATTGGAGAATTCGGATACCTGGCACGAATAAGTGATAATTTTTGACTGGGTACTAACGGCACTCTGCCGAAGATAAATTTACGGTCTTACCGGTACAGTTTACTGTTTACCACCTGCTCAATAACCTGTTCGCGGTAGTTGCGGCTTATAGGTATGTTGTGGGCTTGTATAAAAAGCTCGTTGCCTTCAATGCGCTCGATCTTGTTTTTTGATACTATGTACGATTTATGTACGCGTATAAAAAGGCGGCTATCCAAATGCTGTTCCCAGTTTTTTAATTGCTGCAGGGTAATGTATTTGCCCCTGCTGGTGTAAATGGCAACATAATTTTGCATGCCTTCAATAAACAGTATATCGGCAATATCAATGCGCTCGTATTTATTGCCGCATTTTATAAAAAAGTAATCTGCTTCAGGCAGCGCTTTGTCCTGCGTGGTGTTGGCAGGGCGGTTTATAAGCAGGTGATAGTCCTTAGCTTTTGATACTGCTTTAAAAAAACGCTCAAAGGTTATAGGCTTTAATAAATAATCCATTACGTTTAACTGGAAGCCTTCCAGCGCATACGTGGGGAAGGCGGTGGTTATAATAACCATCGGTGGCCTCTTAAGTATCTTTAAAAAATCAATGCCATTCATCTTTGGCATTTGTATATCAAGAAAAATCAGGTCAACCGTTTGTTCATCCAGCAATGCGCTTAACTCCAGCGGGTTTTCGCATGTTTTTACAAGGTGTAAAAAATCAATCTCCCTTACATAGTTGCCTATGCCTTCTCTGGCCAGCGGTTCATCGTCAATTATAACACAGTTGATCATTCAATAAATATTTTAAACTATACTGCAGCAAGTACATTACTGTTTATTGCCTGTATTGCTGGTGTAACAATATGGTTAATAAGCTGCAGGTTAAGCTTAACGGTAAAGCAGCCACCTGCATTTTGTATATCCAGTTGGTACATGCCTGCATACATCAAATCAAGCCGCCTGCGCACATTTTGCAGGCCTATACCGCCATAGTGTATAACATCACTGTTAGTACCGGGCGCACTGGCCGTATTGCTTACAGTAAAATACAGTTGCTGTGCGTTAAGCTGCAATTGTATTGTTATGTTATTTGGCTTATCAGCGTGGCGCGATACATGTTTAAAAGCATTTTCAACAAACGTCATCAATACAAACGGTGCAATATACACCTGGCCTGTTTGCTTTGCGTTTATGTTAAATGTAACATCTATATTATCATTCTGCCGCAGCTTTTCAAGCTCAATAAAATTTTGCAGGTACGTAATTTCCTTGCTAAGCGAAATTTGGTTATCGTTGCATTCATACAACTGGTGCCTTAACAGATCAGAAAATTTTGCAAGCGAGTCCGATGCCTTGTCAGGATTTTTATGAATAAGAAAAAAAATTGAATTGATGCTGTTGAACAAAAAATGCGGGTTAAACTGGTATTTTAAAAACTTCAGCTCCGTTTCAAGCTTTTCTGTTTCCAGCAACTGCTGCCTTCTTTTTGATTGTATCCAGCTTTTGGTAAGCTTAATGCTCATGGCGAGTGTTGAGCTTGCAACTGTTGTAGGCAAGGGATTGCCCACAAGCATGCTAAAAAAATGAAACTTGCCGCCGTACAACGCTTCAAAAGTTTTACCATTTATTATTGCACCAAAATAATAACCGAATACTATTACAGATGCACAGCAAAATATAGTTGTAACAAGCGAAAATATGTAAATAGCATATTTACCCCTTTCTAAAAATTTGGGGATAAGATAATACAGGTTGATATAAGCAGCCGCCGCCTGGAAAACAACATAAAACCAAAACTTAACGGAGTAAGGTGAGAAGAATGCCTCGTGAATTATTTGTACCGGGTT
>JABDGS010000044.1:0-1692 GCA_013285915.1 Bacteroidota bacterium | reverse complement strand
ACTGTATTGCCCACCACGCATAATTATACACCAACCAAAATGGTATATGGTATAGCTTGTATTTTAATAACCAGTGCTGGTTTGATGTGCTGCGCGAATAAGGTGTCATGCAACCTTGTTTACCAATTTTAAAAAAAGCCTGCCGCCCAAACCGAAATTATACAAGTTTTAGTAAACGCTTTGCCAATAATATTCAAAATGCACCAACCAATTGACGAGTTGCATGCCTGCGTGTATAACAGGTAATAAGGCGTGCACATTTCAATTTTGCCGGCCTGTTTCAATGCCCATTGCATGTTGTCAATTAACCCCTGCATGTTGTCATTTCAGTTTTTATAAGTTTTTGCATGCGTATTTCTTTGCTGTGCAAACTGTTATCAAAACACATTTTATACAACAATGCATTACAATGAAAGTATTATTAATAACCACTATTCTATTTTGCCTTTGCCAAATATGTTTATGCCAGGTTACGGGCAGTGTTGTAAATGTAAACGGCCAGCCAATACCGCTTGCCAATATAACACTCGTAAAACCCGGCGATACTGCCTTTGTAAAAAGCACGGTAACAAACGATAAAGGGGCCTTTGTATTTATAAACATAATACCCGGCAGCTATATGCTAAACTATAGCTGCATTGGTTACCAAAACATTCAATCGCCATTGTTAATAGTATCCGCAGGTGGTAAAGATGTTGGTACGGCTGTAATGAAGGAAGAAGCAAAACAGTTGAACGGTGTGGTGGTGCGCTCGCAAAAGCTTTTATACCGGCAGCAGCCCGAAGGCATTGTTGTAAATGTTGAAAGCAGCCTGCTTACAAAAGGCAGCAGCATACTTGAAGTACTGGAACGATCACCGGGTGTTACAATAGACCATCACAATAACAGCATTGCATTAAATGGTAAAACAGGTGTGATGGTGATGATAAATGGGAAGCTGATGCGCATGAGTATGGAGCAATTGATAAACCTGTTAAATGGAATGAGCGCAGATGATATTGCAACTATTGAATTGCTTACAACACCCGGAGCAAAATATGATGCCGAGGGTAGCGCCGGTATAATAAATATTGTTTTAAAAAAAGATAAAGCGATGGGTACTAACGGTGGTATAAATATTACAGGTGGCTATGGCTACCGCGAAAAAGCATCTGCCAACGCGCGTATCGATCATAATAATGGGAAAACGGATATATATGGATCATATTCATTTTCGCACAACAGGAGTTATGGAACGTTATATGGTAATGGCAGTGAGAACGTGCCCGCGTTGGGCGGCGAAGCCAGCTTTGATTACCACGGTACCGGCAAACCTGTAAGCAACAGCCATTTTGCCCGCGCTGGTATTGATTATAAGGCTGCACCGGGGTTAACGCTTGGCGCTGGCATCAGCTACGATAATAGTGAAACAGAAAAC
Source organism: Bacteroidota bacterium (assembly GCA_013285915.1). GTDB lineage: Bacteria > Bacteroidota > Bacteroidia > Chitinophagales > Chitinophagaceae > JABDFW01. The sequence continues at coordinate 275 of JABDGS010000044.1, read as the reverse complement.
TACTCGCACAACCACTGCGATTATACTTTATCCTCAGACTCAGTGCTTTATTTTAACGGGTATATACAAGGCATTAGCCACTGGCAAAACCTTATAGCCAGCATATATTTAGAGAAACAATGGAAACAGGCAGGGAAGATTAATGTTGATGCAGATTACATGCAATATAATATAACAAGCCCCACTACTGTACAGGGATGAATTATCGTTAAGTTTTTTTGACGCAAACAAGCTTGGGAACAACTGCCCAAGGCTGCGTTTAAATGCAGTGCTGC
>JABDGS010000043.1 GCA_013285915.1 Bacteroidota bacterium | reverse complement strand
TGGAATAAATTAATGTGTGTACAAATATAGCCGGAATATGTACAATATCCTCAACCAGCAATACCTTCCATCAGTACAAGCTGGTGGTATAGTTTTTCAATCATATCCGCTGCGTCATCACAAAAACCGGGATGTACTTTTGATGTTTGCACAACAGTACTGCGCGTAGCCGTTAACCAGCGAAAACGTTCGGCAATGGGTAGTTTTGCAATATCGCTGCTGCCTTTATCACCGTTGCAAATACGCTGAAATGCACCCAGGTATTCGTAAATTTCCGGTATGTTTAAAGTGGGGGAGAAAGTTATCAACCGTTTTTCATCCACATAAAAACGCATTTGCAAAAACTTTTGCTTAGCGCAATACAGCACAACACCCGCGTTTATAAACTCTTCGCGTTCAACCTTTGGCACTATACGTATAACAGCGTACTCAAATAAGTATTTCTCTTGCATGCTGCGCTTCTTTTACAAAAATGGATGAATGTGCAATGCGTGATATTAAATACTGCGCATAGGCCTGCCTGTGTTCTTCGGCAGACTGAAATATAGTTTCACCCGTTAACCATTCCGGCGGTATAAGGTTAACAATGTTATTAATACGTTCCCCGCTAAGCAACATGGTGTATGCCGCATCCACTTCTGCAAGCCGACCTGCATGCCTTAACAACACATGATTTTTAACATGACTAAAAGGGCTTAACGCCTGTTGCTGCCAGTTATCCCACGAATGATGGAAATATAATGATGCCCCATGATCAATAAGCCATAAGTCTCTGTTCCATAAAAGCATATTGGTGTTGCGGCATGTGCGGTCAACATTGGTAAGCAGCGCGTCAAGCCACACTATTTGCGAGGCTAACAATTCATCTACCGTTGTAACAGCGGGGTCAAATGTAATAGAGCCGGAAAGATAATGGAGGGCAAGATTAAGCCCCACGCTTGCCTTGTTAAGGTCTTGTATTTCTTCATCAGGCTCGGTACGGCCAAAAGCTTCATCCAGGTTAGCAAATACAATTTCAGGCACGCGCAAACCCAGCAGGCGGGCAATTTCGCCGCCAATCAATTCTGCAATCAACGATTTTACTCCCTGCCCGGCACCCCGAAATTTAAGTACATATAAAAAACCATCGTCTGCTTCAGCAATAGCTGGCATGCTGCCACCTTCGCGTAACGGTGTTACATAGCGGGTAACGTTAACGGTTCTTATTTCTGGTTTGCGGTAAAGCATTTTAAAACCGGCAAATGTTGTTTAAGCCCGCAAATTACTTTAAAACAACAACAATACTTTACTGCTCTATAAATGTAAATACCTGGCTGGTTATATTGCCTGCTTTATCGCCTGCAATTATTTTTAGCCGGTGTTTACCTTTGTGGCAATGCTCATCAAAATAGTAAGTAAAGCAATCACCTTTTTTTTCAAACAATAGCCAATGCCCGTCAAGCTCTGCACGGAAGAAGGCAGCCTCTCCTAAATTGTCATTATACAGCACATGCAGGGCTTTATCTGTTTCTGTAAATACTGCATTGTTGCCTTCTTTCAAATTTACAACAGGACTAATAGTATCAATTATTAATTGCACAGTTCCCAATTCCATGCAATACCCTTCCATAAAATCGCCTATCCATTTGCCTTTTATTACCAGGCTGTGTTTTTCATTGGTTAATAATATAACTGTATGAGCACGTAAAGGACTGCCCAACGGTAAGGTTGTTTTTATTTGAACCTTAAGGCTATCATGCACCGGTACAGTTGCATCGTGTAAAAAAATGGCGGCAGATGCATTGTTTCGTTCATTATTAGTTTCCTCTTTTATGTTAAAAGCCACAGTATCATACAAGGCTTTGCTGCTAAAATATACTCTTGCGTTTGGTGTGGTTACATGATTAGCCTTGTTGGGAAGCAGCCGCTGTGCGGTGGCAGGATGACTACTTTCCATCTTCACATCACCGTCATATTTTACTGTTGTTGACACAGCGGTTGTATTACCTGCCGCATCGCCAACAACAATTTTTATGTTGTGTGTTTTTTTATCTGCAAGCTTAATAACGCCATTACCCGGCGATCCTTCAAACACCGGCAGGTTGTTGCCAGGCAATATACACAACAACTGTATGCACTTACTGTAACGCACCCAGGCTGCATAATCAATGCAGGCATTTACGTAACGTGTATCGCGTGCGTTAAACCTGTTAACTGCAAAGCTGCATTTTAGTACACCATCAACATATAACAATGCTTTATACATGCCCAGCCTGAATTTGCCTTCAGCGCTTTTATCTGCCACATCAATACCAAAACAAATTTTATCGGTGTTTACTGTTATTGTTTGTTCGGAGCTTGTGTATTCATCTCCTTCACCTCTTAAATTTATTTTATTGGCTTTTGCATTATAAATGCTGCCGGTTTTATTGTACCAGTATAAGCCGTTTATAACTGGTGCTATATGGTCAGTTACATTAAATCCATTAAACAGAGGGTTTATATTACAGCCCGTAACAGCATCACGTATCTCAAAATGCAGGTGCGGCCCTTCAGTAGTGCCGGTATTACCGCTTAATGCAATTTGATCACCTTTATTAACAGTAAATTCTCCGGGTGTAAAATGTATCTCCTGTTGCCAGCATTCATCCTGGTATTGTTTTGCACGCACAGCTTTTTCAACCCCGTCCATAAAATGGTTAAGGTGCGCATATACTGTTATAGTATTGTTGGGGTGCGTAACATATAAAGCCTTGCCATAACCTGCTTCTGTAATAGTAACCCTGCTTATATATCCGTCTGCCGCGGCGTATACGGGAAGGTTTTCTTTACCATTGGTGCGTATATCAAGCCCCATGTGAAAATGGTTTTCACGTACCTCGCCAAAATTAGCAGCCAGTTCCGTTGAAAGGCTTAAAGGCCTGCGGTAATAGCCGCCCGTGTTATCATCTGTAAATTTCCAGATGGCTGCGGTTAGGGGTATAACTGCCAGTAATAACCATTTTTTATTAAATAAACCTGTTTTGTTTCTCTCCCGCTGCATAGTTGCACTTATGGTGAGCGTCTAAATTAGCCAGCAGTAAAAGCCGCACAAAAGCAACTATGCAAACAGCATTAATACGTCTGCAAACATTACAAAAACATCGATACCGGTTTGCAGGTAAATTATGCCTGTTTGCAGATAAACAACCTGCAGCACACACCTGCTTATGGCTTTACCACACCTATACATTAGTTTTGGCATTATGAAGAAAAAGCTGCGGCTGCTGGTAGCCGGGTTTATAGTTTTTTATTACATTGTACATATTGCTTACGGCCTGCCAGACCTTGTGCATGGCCCAAGCCAGCTAAAGCTTTTGCCACACAGCCAGGAACCTCTTTTGTTTAGTATTTTTGATGTTGCCTCTGCTTCGCTGTTTGTTATAGGACCTTACTTAATTCTGTATAGGTATTACGCAAGAGGGCGCTGGCTGCTTAGTGTACTATTAATATTAGCTGCGATTGGCATAGCGTTTATTATAAATTACCGCATAAGCAAAGACTTTGCCGATGCGTACTACACACGAATGAGGATTTTTTTTAACAGCAACTTCTTCTTTTTTTGCGTGTATATTTTATACGGCATTACTTTCTTTTTCATTCGTTTTGCGTGGTATAAAGAGGTGCAGCAGAAAGAGCTGTTGCTGCAAAACCGGCAATCAGAACTATCCTTCCTTCGTTCACAAATAAACCCGCATTTTTTATTTAACAGCCTTAGTAATATTTATACGCTGGTATACGAAGGTTCTGCACAGGCACTGCCTGCTATTGCAGGCTTTTCAGAATTGTTGCGTTATATGTTATACGACAACAAAGAAAAAGTACCGCTTGACAAAGAAATTGAATACATGCGTAAATATATCGCCTTACAAAAGCTTAGGTTTGAGCATGCCATTGTTGCCGACCTGCATGTAAATGGCAATACCGCAAATGTGCAAATACCACCTTTGTTGCTGGTGCCGTTTATTGAAAACGCTTTTAAACATGGTGATTTTAGCATTAACGGGCAGGGCTTAACGGCATTGGTACGCTGCGCCGATGATAAAATGTATTTTTATTGCTTTAACACAAAAGGAAAAGGAGAGAAGGATAGCGGCGGTGGTATAGGGCTGCCTAACATTAAGAGAAGGCTTCAATTGCTGTACCCCGGTAAACATAAACTTGAGATATTGGATAATAAAGATTCATTCACCGTAAATATGGAGCTGCAATATGCATAGCGTTATAAGGTGTATAGTGGTAGATGATGAACCTTTGCCCGTAAAGCTTCTGGCAGACTATATTACCAAAACACCGGGCCTGCAATTAGTGCTTAAAACAACGCACGTGCTTGATGCATTGCAGCATGTACAAGATGGCAAGGCTGACCTTGTTTTTTTAGATATACAAATGCCTGAACTAACCGGTATGCAGTTTATTAAAATAATACGCGGTACATGTAAGGTTATACTTACAACGGCATATAGCGAGTATGCTGCTGAAAGTTATGAGCATGACGTGATAGATTATTTAATGAAGCCAATAACTTTTGAACGGTTTACCATTGCCGTGCAAAAAGCTAAGAAACGGCTGCAGGAGGATGTTGCAGCCACACCACCGGCAAAAATTACTGAATATATATTTGTGAAGACAGAATACCGCATACAAAAAATAAATTATACTGATATTTTGTTTATTGAAGCGATGCGTGATTACATTGCCTTTCACACACCTGTGGGTAAAATACTTTCTCTGGATAGTATGCGTAATATGGAAGAAGTATTGCCTGCAGAACAGTTTATACGCATACACAAATCGTACATCATAAATAAGAATAATATTGATTTCATTGAGCGGGGAAAGATAGTAATAGGCAACCACTATTTACCCGTTGGTGATACTTATAGAGATGCTGTGGTTGCAATATTGAAAATGTAAAAGTAGGGCGGAAAACATAAAACAAAGAACAAAAAACCCAAAACCGGCGTTTATCTGCCCGTATAATAATCGTGCATTACATACCATGCTTTTTTCTTCTGGCCTTTATCACTTAGCAGGCCTTTCCTGTTCCAACCCTGCTGGTATACGGGTTGCAGGCGTGTTTCAGAACGAAAGTCTGCCAATATCCATGGGCATGTACCACGCAAAAAAGGAATATTTTTAAACATTGCAATTTGGTCTTTATACACCTGCTCTTCCCGCTCCTCTGCCCAATAGCCATTGCTGTTTGCACTGCCATGGTTACCGTATAATGATTCAGCCCCAAACTCAGACATAATAAGCGGTTTGTTATACGTGCTGTGCCAAATCATATCAGCAGGTTTTGCAGTCCAGGGCACATACCAGCCAAGGTATTGGTTAACGCCAATAACATCAAGCGCATTGCAAAGGCTATCGTTTATAGTTACGCTGTTGCCTTCAACATGTGCATCGTTAATGGCGCTGGTAACAAGGCGCGTATCATCCATACTGCGTACAAAATTTGCCATGGCTGTAAGCACACGGTTGCGCGCAGATGATGGCGAAGTTTCGTTGCTAACACTCCATAAAATTATGGCGCACCTGTTTTTGTCGCGGGTTATCATTTCCTTCAGCATGGTATCGGCCTTATTTAAAATAGCCGGGTTGGTAAACTGTATGTTCTGCCACAACGGCACTTCTTCCCACAGCATTATACCCAGCGAATCTGCAAGCCTTACCATGTGTTCGTTATGCGAATAGTGTGTAAGCCTTACAAAATTGCAACCCAGTTCTTTGGCCTGCAGCAGCAATTGCCTGGCATCTGCTGCACTCCATGCCCTGCGTTGTTGCTGCGGTATTTCTTCATGTATATTAATACCCTTTAAAAATACCGCTTTACCGTTAACCAATATATCTGTTCCGTTTACAGCAACTGTTCTAAAGCCAATATTATCAGTAACGGCATCATCAGCGCTTTGTATTACAAGCTTATACAATTTTGCGTTGCCCGGCTGCCATAATGCGGGCTTTGCAGCTATACTAAACCATGCCCTGCCATCTGCAGATGGTGTTACGTTGGTATTAATATGCAGTTGTGCAATTTGTATTGCAACCGGCTGCGTAATATTATCGCCGGCCAACTGCACCCATCCTTTAATAGTATTGCAACTGTCTTTTGCAAGGCCAATACTGTAATCGCTTATGTATGTGGCAGGCGTTTCTATAACCATTACATCGCGGGTTATGCCGCCGTAGTTCCACCAATCGTAATTCATAGCCGGAATATTATCTGCCCTGCGCTGGTTGTTTACACGCACTATAACCGAGTTGGTATCTTTTAGCTTGCCCGTAATATCAAATTGAAAAGGTGTAAAACCGCCTTCATGGCTGCCAGCATACTCATTATTTATGTATACATCGCATTGGTAATTAACTGCACCAAAGTAAAGGAAGTATTTTTTGCTTACGGCTGGTTTTGCCACAAATGTTTTTTTGTACCATACTGTGCTTTCATAATACTTTAACTCAGGCTTTTGATGGTTCCAGTCGCCGGGTACCTCAAGCGTTATATTGTTTGTAAAAGCATACTCATAAAAATCGTTATTGCCTGTTGGGTGCTGATCTTTCCAAACAGGTTTCCAGCTGCCTGCGCCATTATTAAACGGGTCAACAATAACCTGCCATTTACCGTTAAGGCTGGTGCAGTGCCTGCCATAAGCATTTTGCAAAACCTGCGCATGAAGGGTAATAATTACAACTGCAATAAGGCTAATGGTGCAAATAATTTTTTTCATGCGGCGTGGTGTTGTTGCATAAAATTAAGAGTATATGCGGTATGTTTTACCCGTTAGTAAACAATTTGTTAATCCATCGCACTCCGCAAAATCGCATTAAACTTCCTGTTTCTGCAACCATCTTATATTAAACAAAACAAATAAATATATGAAACAGTTACTGCACAAAATAGCCCATTTTTTAGTGAACGGGACAGAGTTAAAGCAAGATGCCGAATATGTTGTTTTAGCAAGCAATATTTAACAGCAGCAAAACTTATTGTTAACAAATTAAATTAAAATTTTATGAAACAGTTTTTACAAAAATTAGCCCATTTTATTATAAATGGCAGCCAGTTAAAGCCCGGTTATACTTATGTTGTTTTAGTAAGCAATTGTTGATATGTGTTGGTGTACTTTCCATTTTCAGCCATGCAGGACGAAACAAACTACGTTTCGTGACGCCAGGTGCAGCCGTTAAGGTTTGTGCCTGTCGGTGTGTAATAACTAACTCTTCAAACTCTCCCCAATAGCTTTATCAATATTGTGCAGGCCTTTAACAAACGCTTCTCTTGTCTCCCAGCCAAAGCCTAAGCGAAAGCTGCGTTTATTTTGCTCAAACCAATGGCCGGGGCCTACATAGGTTTTGTATTTCTCCAGCAGTGTTTTGTAAAATTTTTCAATATCAACATTTACCTCATCCTTAAATTTTGGAAAGCACACAACTCCGCCAGATGGTTTAACCCATTGCAGGTAAGCATGGTTTTCAATCCAGCTTTCAAGTGTTGTAAAACAATACGCCACCTCTTTTTGCACAGCTTTAAAATAGGCTTCTTTTTTTTGCAGGTACTGGTAACATATTTCTTCATCAACCACTGAGTTGCAAATATGTATTTGTTCCTTACCAGCTAAAAACAGGTTTTGCAGCACGGCATCTTTTGTAATCAGCCATCCAATACGTATACCCGGTATTCCATACGCTTTTGATACTGATGAAACACTTATCGCCCTGTTGCTTATACTGGCTGCAAGCGGCGTGGGTGCTGCAAATGCAAGGTTACGGTAGGTTTCATCTGCCAGCAGGTAGCAGTTATTATCCTCAGCCAATGTGCATAATTGCCGCAGCGTTGTTTCGCTTAAAACGGTGCCGGTTGGGTTGTGCGGTGTAGTAATGCTTATAAGCTTTGTGTTGGGTTGTATAGCCGCGTTTACAGCATCAATATTTAAGGCATAGCTGTCTTCAAAACGCAGGTCAATAAAACTTATTTCGCAACCAATAGCGCGGGGCGTTTCAATATTGGTGGCATAGTTGGGGCGGACAACAATAAGGTGGTCTGCCGCGGTAAGCAGCGCCGTTTGTATAATAAACAATGCACCTGCCGCGCCAGCGGTTAATAAAACGTCAGCCGCAGTTATGCCGGTAAATTCAGCAGCAAGCAGCTCCCTCAGTTCGGGCTTGCCCAGGTGGTCGCCATAGCATATTACCAGTTCATCAAGGTTTATGTCTATGTCTTTAAACTGCACATCCCTTACCGAGCTTTCAGCAAGGTTACACTCAATGGTGTTATAACCAAGGCTCTCAGGCGACTCCACTTCAATAGGCATCCGGGTATATTTCATGGCAGTGATTGGGTTTAAAAGCACAGGCGTTTTTCGCCACTGGCTCATTAGTTTGTAACACAGCACAACCAAAACTGTTTATCACGCAATAACTATGCAGTTTTTAATTGTTTGCGCTATATTTAAAACCGAAATTACTGCTTATATGCCTTTAAAAGCGCTGTTAGTTGACGATGAAGACCGTAACCTGGATATACTGCAGTTTATGCTGTTGAATGATTGTGAGGGCGTTGAAGTAGCGGCGATTGCCAAAAATGCACAGCAGGCAAGAAGCTGGCTATTGCAAAATACTGCCGATGTTGTTTTTCTTGATATAAGCATGCCTGGCGAAAGCGGTTTTCAACTGCTTGCAAGCCTGCCCGTATATAACTTTAAAGTGGTTTTTGTAACGGCACATAACGAGTTTGCATTACAGGCTATTAAAGCAAGCGCTGTTGACTATATTTTAAAACCGGTTAGTATTGACGAATTGCAGCGCGCGGTAGAAAAAGTAAAAAGTGTTGTTGGCAACCCTGTTGCTGCAAACCAAAACCAGCGGCTGATTGAGCACCTGCTGCAAAACATAAGCAGGAAAACACCGCCAAAGAAAATTGCCTTGCCGCAGTTAGGCAGTATAAGCTTTATTGAGGTAGACGATATAGTATCTCTGCAGGCAGACAGTAATTACACCATTATACACATGAAGGACATGCAGAAACTGGTGATAAGCAAAACGATGAAAGATTTTGAAGACCTGCTTGATGCCAATGTATTTGTGCGCATTCATAAATCGTATATTGTAAATATTACCTATATAAAAGAATATTCAACGGCTGATGGTGGTATGGTTAAAATGGCCGATGGTAACCACTGGAGCATAAGCCGCCGCCAGCTTGATCTTTTTTTAGATAAAATGAAAAATGCCAGCCTTATGTTTAATAAGTAATAAATTGCATTTTGGCTTTTTGCACGCTGCACTATAATCACCTTAACTAACATGCGCTTCACCCTTTGCATAAACCTGCTTATAATTGTTGCTGTGTGCAAAGCTCAGCGGCAGGAATATACCGCCTTTACCGAAAAAGACGGCCTGCCAAGCAATTACCTTTACCGGTGTGTTGAAGATAACAGCGGCTTTTTATGGGTGGCCACCGATGCCGGTATTGCGAGGTTTGATGGTAAACACTTTCAAACATTTACAACCAAACAAGGTTTGCCCGATAATGAAGTGCTGGATGTGGTAAAAGAAAAAAATGGGCGCATTTGGGTAAACTGTTTCCGGCAGTGGCCGGCTTATTTTGATGAGGTGCAAAACAGGTTCAGGAGCCCCGATATTGACAGTAATATGCTTGTTGCAAAACAAGGTACAGCCATAGGATACCTGTATGCTTTGCCAAATGGCGGGGTGGTGTACCGTAACGAAAACGGCAATATGATTTATCGCAATTGCAGGCTTGATACCAGCGCTATTAACACAGAGCTGCCAGATTTTTTGATTAAAGAGAATAGTGATACATCCGTTGTAACGTATGGCGGCTTTAAAACCAGCAAACCCTTTGTTGGCAATGGGGCAAGGCTTTATCAAATTAAGAACAGTGAACGGGTTGACAGTGTTTTTTTGAGGATATACAGCAACGATGGCCAGTATTTATCCGGGGCCGATGAGGGCAATTTTTACTATTTTTTCCCCCAAACGCACCGTGTATTTGTTTACAGAAACATAAAGGTTAACCCTTTTAGCTTTAAGGCAGATTCAATTACCATTCCCGAATCTTTTTTTTATTATGGGTTTACGGGCAACTGGCTTAACATTTACGGCTATTCAGGTAAAATGTATGTGTATGATAAAAATACATTGCAACAACTGTTTGTAATGAGCGGAAATTATTCGCCGGGCGCTTTGTATAAGGACAGCAAAGAAAATTTATGGGTGAGTACTATTGATAAAGGGCTGCTGATGTTTAAAAAAAAGCAGCTTAATAAAATGGCCCTGCCGCAGGGGTTTAACAACACAAATTTTTTAAGTATCGCCTATCCGCCGGGATCAACATTATTAGCGGGCAACTACAGTGGGCAGGTACTGGAAACGGGGCCAAAAATAAATATAGTGCATACCATACCCGCAAATAAATGGGCTTTCTTCAGGGTACGTAAACTATTATTTTCTCACAACAAGCTGTTCGTTATTTCTGAGCAGGGCATTTTTATAGATTATAAAATGCACCTGGCAAATACTGTGGGTTTTGGATCTGGCAAAACCGGCATAAACTACAACGACAGCATAATTATATTAGGCGTTAGCAGCGGGATGCGCAAAATTAATACCATTACTGAAAGATCAACCAGCCTGTTCAACATGTCAAAAAGGGTAACGGCATTGATTAAAGCAGCAAACGGGTTAATTTATTATGGGTCTACTGACGGGCTGTATGTGTATAACTATGCTAAAAATACCGCATGGAGCCTCGCTGCTAAAAACCCTTTACTATCGCAACGCATAACCGGCCTGAGCATTACGCCCGACAGCTTGCTTTGGGTGGCAACTGCCGGCAACGGCGTGGCTGTTGTTAAAAACGATAGCGTGTTGTTAAACATAACGGGTGCCGACGGTATTATTGACGATGTAACGCGCAGCATAGCAACAGGCAGGCAGGGCCAGGTGTGGGTGGGCACATGGAAGGGCATAAGCGTAATTAATTATAAGCTGAGTGGCAATAAGATCAGGTACACAGTTCAAAACATTTCAGTAAACGACGGGCTTACAAGCAACATTATTAATGAAATGGTTTACCATAATGATACTATGTACGCGGCTACAAGCGATGGCATTTCAGTAATACCTGCGGATATCTCCATATCCAAATTTAGTATACCAGTGCAGTTGATACGGATGAGTGTTAACCAACAGGATACCGTGATAGCAAAAAGATATATATTAGGCTATAATCAGCGCGATATACAAATGCAGTTTGCAGGCATTGAGCTAAGCGGCCATTTTAAAAATGTGCAGTATACGCTTGACAAAAAAAGTAACTGGATAAACCTTGACCAAAATGTTTTGGCACTGCAGTTAACCAGCGGCGTACACTATGTGCAGGTAAGGGCCGTAGATGTAAACGGAAATATAAGCGATAAAATACTTACGGTTGAATTTAAAATTGCCACGCCTTTTTGGAGAGCTGTATGGTTTTGGTTATCTGCCGGGATAGCGGTACAGTTAATAACTATTTACATTGTTGTAATGTGGCTTAAAAAGAAAAGAGAGACAAAGCTGGCGGGGGAAATGGCCGTTGTGCAGACTGCTGCGCTGGAACAGCAGGCCTTTACATCGCTTATTAACCCGCATTTTATGTTTAATGCGCTTAACAGTATTCAGCATTATATAAACGTACAGGACAGGCAGAATGCCAACAGGTATTTAAGCGATTTTGCATCGCTCATCAGGAAAAACTTTGAAGCTGCACAACGGTCGTTCATCCGGCTTGAAGAAGAACTGGAGAATATAAAAATATATTTACGGCTTGAACAAATGCGTTTTAGCGGGCGCTTTACATACAGCATACAAATTGATGATAATGTTGATGCCGATAGCTGGATGATACCTACCATGATGATGCAGCCTTTTTTGGAAAATGCGTTGTTGCATGGCATAATGCCTTCTGCCATTAAGGGCGAAATTATTATTGCTGCCAAAGAACAGGATAAAAATTTAATACTCACCATAACAGATAACGGCATTGGCCTGGCAAACAGCCGTGCTTTAAAAGACAACCCGGCTCATCATAGCCTGGGCATGGAACTTATAGAAAAACGAATATCTGCGCTTAACCGGGTTAGCGCCCACGGTATCAGCATCCATTTTTCAAGTGCATATAACGATGGTAATAATCCCGGCACAAAAATAATATTGGTTATAACTGAAGGCCTGTATAGCGCGTGGGTGCAGGCCCAAAAGCAGTAACGGTTTCTTTAATGCATAAGCAGCTTCTGCTTTTACTGCGTAAAATTCCATCTGTCAATTACCGCTTCCTCAATCAAACATGTCATTCACGTAGTTGGTTGCAGCTATTGCGCGGGCAGCATTGCAAGTGTTTTAATATGTGAATATTTTAGTACTCAGTCAATCTAATACTGTGCTGTTTAACACAGCCACAAACTTTAAATTCCACCATATTAAAGCCTTTCAAAAAACCAATCAAACACATTTATGAAAACAAAATTTACTTCACTCATCAGTGCATTGCTGCTGATGCACTTTTTTTCAATGGCGCAGTTTGTACGCGAGTATAACCCCGGCCCAACATCAAACCTGGTTTTTACATGTATCGCCAAAGCGCATGATGGCAATTACTTTATTTCCGGCCTGCAGGACACATCTATTTACGTTTCAGAAGTGCTTGCAAACGGCAACCTTGTGCGTGAAAAGCTTATTGGCGTTGGTACCGACTACTACCGCATTGGCGCCATGATAGTAGATGCCGATGGTAATATAGTTATGGCAGGCGTTACCCGTGCCGCAGCGGGCGGGTTGCTGCATGGTTTTTTAATAAAGGTTAGCCCTGCACTTAGTGTTATGCTGTTTGTGAAATACGATAATGCCTCTGCTAACGACGGCATTGCTTTTAGTGATATTAAAGATTACAGGACCACGGGCGTAAATAATGCTTATTATGTAACTGCATATACCTTTGGCGCCGCGGGCTGGAACCCTATGCTGGCAAAACTTGACCGCAATAACGGCAATGTAATAGCTTATTATTATGGCCGTCCTTCAGGGACTACGGCCAACAATGCCCAGGGCAACTATGCATCGCTGCTGCTTGATACAGTTAACAGTCCTGTTTCAGCACCGGCTATTTATGTTTCAGCGCCTTTAAACTCAGGCAGTGGGGCTTCCAACAGGCCATGGCTCGTAAAACACGACATTACCACACTTAACTTTACAAAAGGCGAACGGTATTTAAGGGATATTACTGCGGCACAAACAGCAAGCCTTTATAATATTGGCATTGCTAAAGATGCAAACACTATATTATATTGCTGGTATGGCAGCCCTAATGTAGTAAGCAACAGCACACATACCGCAATGGGCTTAACAAAGGCAGATGCAGCCTCACTTACACCCGCCTGGCAAAAACGTTATACACTTGCACCGGCATCTGCAACAGCTTTCAAATACAATACACTTAATAAAGTTGAAAGCGATCCAGTTGGCTATATTACACGTGGTGGATGGTTTGACGGCGTGCATGAAGGCGGCGGCGATATATTTTTTATACGAACAGATAAAAACGGCCTGCCATTATGGAGCAAGCAATACAAAAATGTATCAAACCTGCAGTCGTTTAACTCAAGTTTTATTGTTGACGGCGGCAATATTTATGCTGTGGGTTACAGAACAAACACCAGCAACAACAAAGGTATTTTGATTGTAACGCCGCTGGCTACCGGGTCGATGGACACAACCTGCGCACTGCCACTTACGGTAGCAACGGTTGACAGCACCTATGCCAAACTTGATAATTTAACAGCGCAGCAGGTTGGCGCTAAATTACAGAACATATATGACCCTATAAATTGCGTAACAACAACCAGCCTTAAACCCTGCGATGGCTGTATTAACCACGCGCCGGTGCTTGACGCTAACTTTACATTAACTGGCCAGCTTGTTGGTAACCTAACGCAATTTACCCTAACGGCTTCTGCTTTTAGTACGGCTAATAATTCGCAGTTTATTGTAAGCCAGGTAAGCACAACCTTCCCATTTCCTGATATTGCAGGTACGGTACTTACACAGCCTGTTTGGGGCGGTCCTGCTATAACAACAGGTTTCCAGTTTTACCAGGGCACAAGCGTACCCGGTACAAATAACCCTGGCAAATTTATAGCGGGTAATATTTACCGCATAAGGCATATTTTAAGCGCATTTAGTAATTGCGGTATTTTAACGGCAGATACGGTGTCAAAACTTGTTTTTCTTGCACCGGGCTTAAGGGCTTCGGGCAACGGCAATTTTATTATTACAACTGAAGGAAAGGGAGACAACAACGGTGGCGGCATAATACCCGGCGCAGGCAACGCTGAGGCAGCGGTGATAGAAAAAGGCGTAAACTCAACAATTTTCCCCAACCCGGCAAACTCGTTTGTAACTTTTAATACAGCAATGGTGCAGCAGGGCAGCCTTGCACTTAAGGTTGTTAATGGCAGCGGGGCAGTAGTTGCAAACGCCAATATTACCGGGCGTAAACAATCTTCCATCGATACGCATTTATGGGCCAGCGGCCTTTACCTGTACAGCATTACCAGTAACGGTAAAGTAGTAGCGCAGGGCAAATTTATAATACAGCATTAGCCCGTACCTTTTTAAAAACAATATACAGCCCGGCGATAATTTCACCGGGCTTTTTTGCGTAATAGCGCAGCTGGTAATATTTTTTCCATGAATGGCCGCACAAAATTTTCCTAAACAAGTCCGTTTTATAAAAAGCGGTGTAATTGTTGCCTACATTCGTACAGGCATTTAAGGTGCCCTTATTACCATGAAAAAAGCTGTAAAATACCTCTGGCGCACTTTTTTTATAGTGCTTGGTTTATTCATAGTACTTATTTTATTTGCTGACTGGGGCCTTTTTGGCAAAATGCCTTCCATTGATGAACTCCAAAACCCGTCTGCTTCCCTGGCCAGCCAGGTGTATGCCGATGATGGCACAATAATGGGTAAATACTATCTTGAAGACAGGCTTAATGTAAATTATAAAGACATCAGCCCTTATATTATACAGGCTTTAGTGGCTACTGAAGACAAGCGGTTTTACGAACATAGCGGTATTGATGCGCACCGTATGCTTACCGCAATATTAGCTTTAGGTACCCACGGCGGCGCCAGTACTATTACCATGCAAACGGCTAAAAACCTGTTTACAGAAAACTGGGACACCAAAAACTTTTTTCTACGCAGCATTCAAAAAATAAAGGAAGCCATTATTGCCGTTAAGCTGGAGCGCAATTTTACAAAAGACGAAATTGTTACACTGTATTTAAATACGGTCGCGTTTAGCGACAATGTTTATGGTATTCGCAATGCGGCAAAAACATTCTTTCAAAAAGAGCCGGACAGGGTAAATGTACAGGAAGCTGCGATGCTGGTAGGCATGGTTAATGCCCCTACCTTATATAACCCGCGCCGCAACCCAAAACAGGCGCTTGACAGGCGTAACACTGTGCTAAACCAAATGGAAAACAGCGGTTATATAAACAAGCCAATGGCCGACTCGTTAAAACGCATACCCAACGACGTTAGCATGTACCGCAAGCTTGACGAAACAGCTGGACTTGCCCCATATTTCCGCATGGTTTTGGGTGAAGAAATGAAAAGGTGGTGCAGGGAACATAAAAAAAGTGATGGCACATCATACGACCTGTACAGGGATGGATTAAAAATATACACTACATTAAACCCACGTATGCAGCTGTATGCTGAAGAGGCCGTGGCAAAGCACATGGCATACATGCAGAAAATATTAAACCAGCAGGATAACATAAAAAGTGGTGCTGTTTGGAAAAAATATCCCAACGTATTAACTGCAGCAATGCACCAAAGCGACCGCTGGCATAATTCGAAAAAAGAAGGGATGAGCGATGAAGATATAAGGCAAAGCTTTTACCAAAAAACGCACATGAAAATATTTGCGTGGAATGCTGCACGGTCTACAGATACCACAATGACGCCCTATGACAGTATAAAATATTGCCGGCAAATGTTGCAGGCCGGTTTTATGGCAATGGATCCTGTTAGTGGTGAGGTGAAAGCATGGGTGGGCGGCATTGATTTTAAAACATTTAAATACGATCACGTAAACATAAACACTAAACGCCAGGTAGGCAGTACCATTAAACCATTACTCTACAGCCTTGCGATTGAGAAAGCTGGCTTTACACCCAACAGTATGGTGGTTGATGAACAGCAGAATTTTACCGGCTATGGCAATGTGCCTGCAACAAGTACAAGCTGTACCGGCGCTACAATGCCTATGAGTGAGGCACTGGCATTATCCCGCAACTGTGCTACCGCTTATGTAATGAAACAAATGGGCGATGGCGATAAAAGCGCGAAAAAATTTATTGACTTTTTAAAAGACTGCAGCATAAAAACAGACATACAGCCTTTTCCCTCAATTGCGATAGGCAGTTCTGAAATATCGTTGATTGAAATGATGCAGGCCTACAGCATGTTTCCCGGCAGGGGCTTTAACGTAAAGCCCATGTATATTACCCGTATTGAAGATAAAAACGGCAATACGCTGCAAACATCAGTGCCCCAGAGAAAGGAAGTTATAAGCGACGTTACGGCTTATTCTGTAATAAACATGATGGAAGGCGTTATGCAGTTTGGCACAGGGCGCCGTATATGGAATTATGGTGTTGACGGCCAGATTGCCGGTAAAACGGGTACTACCAACGATAACAGTGACGCATGGTTTATGGGCTATACCCCTCAATTGCTGTGCGGCGTATGGACGGGTTGCGATGACAGGTTTATACGTTTTAACAGCACTGATATAGGGCAGGGCTCATCATTGGCGTTGCCAATCTGGGCTTATTTTTACAGCAAGGCCGCCGCTGATAAAAACCTTGCGTTTGATACCAAAGCGACTTTTGCAAAGCCTGATATTATGAACAGTGATTTTAACCAGGACTGGATAAACAGTATACCTGAAAAGTTAGGCGCAGAGGGGCATGACCTTGGTAATGGTGGGGCTGACCTTTATGGTGATTCCATACCGCGCAATTTAAAGCCGCAGGAAATGACCCCTGAAAGCGAGTTGCCACAACCGCTACCACAGGCACAGCCAGTAAACAGTAAAAATAATAAACCGTTACTACCTGCACCCACGCCAAAGGCAATAATGCCTAAAAAACAACCAGGCGTACAGAAAGATAGCAGCAATTGATCTTTATTGGCGGCTACGGAACATTTATTTTGACGCCCACTGACCAAGCATTTACCAAAATTTCCATTTTCGGTGAGGTTGAGCTATATGAATATAACACATATACCTGCTTTGCTTAGTTTTGCAAACTATAATGCTGCAACAACAACCTATAAAAATTATTGAATGCCCGCGCGATGCCATGCAGGGCTGGCCCCATTTTATACCTACCCAAAAAAAGGTTGCTTATATAAATGCCTTACTTAAGGCAGGCTTTGACACGATTGATTTTGGCAGCTTTGTATCGCCAAAGGCCATACCACAAATGGCCGACACAAAAGAGGTAATAACACAGCTTGATGTGACTGATACTACTACTAAATTATTGGCAATTGTGGCAAACGTTCGCGGTGCGGAGGATGCAGTTGTTTACGATGCCATACATTACCTTGGTTTTCCGTTTTCAATCTCACCAACCTTTCAGCAGCGCAATACCAACAGCACAATGCACGAGAGTTTTAACAGGGTGGAAGAGATACATGAGCTTTGCACAAAATGCGGTAAGGAATTAGTTATCTATTTAAGCATGGGCTTTGGTAACCCGTACGGTGATGATTACAATGCTGATATTTTATTGCACTGGGCAGAACAAATGGTCAACGGAGGAATTAAAACAATATCCCTTGCAGATACTGTTGGCGTTGCAACACCAGAGCAAATAAGTTTTGCATTAAATGCGTTGCTATCCAATTATCCAGGAATTGAATTTGGTGTTCACCTGCATTCCGCCGCACATAACAGGCAGGCAAAACTACAGGCCGCCATGGACAGTGGTTGTATACGTTTTGACGGCGCAATAAACGGCATAGGGGGTTGCCCTATGGCACAGGATGAACTTGTTGGCAATATGGACTCGCTTTTTATGATTGATGTTTTCCGCCAAAAAGGGGTATTGCCTGCAATAAATGAGGAAGCACTTGGGGAATGTGTACGTATGGCAGGGGAGGTATTTGTGTAGTTGCCTATAAAAAAACTATTTATCCAGCAATAATTTTTTAAATTTTTCCAGCTCAGCTATTTCAACAGGGCTTAAAACCTCGTTATTATCATATTTTGAACCCAGGAACACTACCCTTTTATGAGCCGGGTATTTTGCAAGAATTGCGGTTATTAATCCGCCCACGTGCCCATCTTTACCTAATTCAGGTTTTTTCTCCATCTCAATGGGCGATTTATACCTGTTGGGCATTTTTAAGATTGTAGCTTCCATAGTTGCCAACCAGTTTGCCGGCATATCTGGTACATTGCATGCTTTTTGGTAGGCGCCCTGCAATTGTTTTTTGCTGAGGCTGCCGCGTTCCTCGTACTGGTGCGCCAGGCTTTGTATAAATACAGAATCCGGGTAAGCTTTGTAACATGCATCAAGCACCTTCTCAATAATATCAATATCTGGTTTCTTTTTTTGCATTAGCCGGTAACAATAAATACAATAATACCACTTTAAATATTTAAGCGCTGGTATTTTTCCAACAGCGGCTAAATCTTTTTTGTAAGATAGTTACGTATGTAGTATGGTATCTAAAATTTCATTCTTACATTTTTAACTACCCTGAAAAACTTGTTATGGCAACTAATGAGTACCATTTTATAACCCACTGGAAAGTAAATGCAACTTGCGAAGAAGTATACAGAACGCTGGAAGATATTGACACTTTATCAACCTGGTGGCCCAGTGTTTATCTTGATGTAAAGGTACTTGAAAAGGGCATACCCGGCGGCGTGGGTAAAGTAGTTAGCCTGTATACAAAGGGATGGCTGCCCTACACCCTGCTGTGGAAATTTAAAGTAACGCAAACAAGTTTTCCCGGTGGCTTTGCGCTTGATGCCTACGGCGACCTTGCCGGCAAAGGTGTTTGGACATTTGTGCAGGATGGCGATGATTGTATTATTACTTACGACTGGAAAATTGACGCCGAGAAACCGCTGCTGCGATATTTTTCATTTATGATGAAACCAATATTTTCAGCAAACCATCATTGGGCTATGAGAAAAGGAGAGGAGAGCCTGAAACTTGAATTACTGCGGAGGCAAGCGCGGACGGATGCAGAGCGTAACAATATTGCCGCACCGCCAAGTCCAACTTTTCCGCATAACTTAACCAATAACAAAAAATTGTAGCCAAAGCGAATGTAATGGCGTGCGGCTATTTACAAGGCAGTGACACACTGAAAATACTACCCTTACCCAACTCGCTTATTATATTTAAGCTGCCGCCATTTTTTTGAATAAACTCGCGCACCAGCATAAGCCCAAGCCCTGTTCCCTTTTCTTTTGCTGTGCCGGGCGTACTAAGAAAAGTAAATTGGTCGTTGCGCAGTGCATTAAGAATGTCAGCAGTCATGCCGGTGCCTTCATCCCTTATATTTATTTTTATTGTCCCAGGCAATTTCTCAGCGTCAATAAATATGTTGCCGTCGGTATTTGAAAATTTAATGGCGTTGCTCACCAGGTTGCGGAAGATAAGCTTAACGTCATCTTTGTTTGCAAATGCAGTAGTATTGCCTTCAAGCTTGTTTTGCAGCTGAATGTTCTTTTCTCTTAAAGATGTTCCCAGCACCACTGAAACTTCATCAACCATCGTACATACATCTATATCGCTTCGTTCACCCGTGTCGCTTAATATTTGCATTTTTGACCATTGCAGCACATCCTTCATTGAACTGGTGAGCACCTGTAACTGCAATTTTAATTTTACCGAGGTATTATGAAATTCCTCCGGGGTAAACAACTGTTCATTCATCAGGTCTATCGACGATATAAGGTTGCCAACCGGCCCGTAAAAATCGTGCGAAAGAATAGAGAGCATACGTTGCTTTATACGGTTGCTTTCTTTCAACTGCTCATTTGCTACTGCAAGCCTGCGGTGGTATTGCACCAGCCTTTCTTTAAAATACTCCAGCATAATGGCAAATGTTAACAGGAATGCCACTGCCCCAACAACAGTTTTATACAACGGTATTGGAGGTATTAGTGAAGGTATGTTTTGCAGTAAAATATAAGTTATGAAAAGAAGTATAAGAAATATGAGCATTAATATGCGGCCCAATTTATTATTAATAAGCAATATGGTAAAAGCCATTAACAGGAATATGCCGTACTGCAAATTATTGTGCAACAAAATTGCGTTGCCAATAAAAAATAGTGCCAGCAGGCAAGTAAAAATATAAATGCTTACTGTATAATACTTGAACCTGTTGATAAAGAACATTGATACCGTAAACGACAGTAGGAGGCAATTTGAAACAACGGGTATCCAGTTGTGTGTTGAAATATTTACTAAAAGAAAAAAGGAAGTAAAGACAAAAGAAATACAGCTTGAAATATTAAGCAGGTTTATCTGTCGCCGCTCTTCAGCATCATGAAATTCCCTTACACCCCTGTTAATAATGGAATGAAGCATATCGTTTTTCCCCGGGTTAGTAGTTACAAAATGGCAAGTATAAAAAACTAATAAAAACTAAAGTTAATTAATTATGATGAAATTACGCAACGTTGCAGCGGCATGAATTATATTGGGGATGCATGAGGGCTAAGCCTGTACGCTGCCGGCCGGTAATATTACTGTAAATGTACTGCCTTTGCCGGGTGTACTTTCAATAATAAGTGCACCGTTATTTTTTTGCAAAAATTCTCTAACAAGCATCAGGCCTATGCCAGTGCCCTTTTCATTTGCCGTGCCGGGTATAGTTTTAAAGCTTACTTCTTCACGCTGCAAACTGTTTAGCACAGCGGGTTGCATGCCTGTACCTTCGTCCTGTATGCTTATTTGTATTTGATTGCCTGTTGCTGAAGCAGTTAGTATAATTCGTTTGCCACGATGCGAAAATTTTATAGCGTTTGAAAGAAGGTTGCGGAATATGAGTTTAAGGTGATCTTTGTTGGCACATGCTACAGCATCGGCGCTAATGTTGTTTTCAATATGCAGCGTTTTATCATCTATCGTGGATTGAAAAAGCAAAAGAAGTTCAACAAACAGCGGTTTGATATTTATTTCAGCTGGTATACCTGCGTCGCCGCTGATCTGCATTTTTGACCAATTGAGTACATCGCCCAGCGATGTACTCAATACATTTAACTGTACCTGCAGCTTGGAAGAAATTTCGTTAAACTGTTGTGGTGTAAGTATTTCTGCATCTGTTAAACTAAGCGTGGAAACAAGGCTTGCAACGGGTGCATTAAAATCGTGGGAGAGTATAGAGAGCATCCTTTCTTTTACCCTATTACTTTCCTGCAACTGGGTGTTAAGGGCGCTTAGGTTTTTAACATACTGCAATTGTTTGCGTTTAAAATACTGCAGCATTATGGCAAGCGTTGTTAACATGCAGAAAGTAGTAATATAATTTCTGTATGGGGCCAGTGTTGGTATTATTGCGGGCCTGTTCTCCATAAAAACATACATCATGAAAAGCGATATCTGCAGTGAAAGTATAAGCCAGCGCCAGTTGTTACTGTGCACAAGCAGTACGCTAACCACCATCATTACAGGTATGGCGTATTGAAGCGCGTTATGGAACAGCAATGCATCAAAAAAAAAGTAAACAGAAAAAAGAATGGCCAGAATGATAACGCTTATATCAAAAAACTTAAGCCTGCTGATGAATAACAGGCAGGTAGTTAAAGCAAACAAAACACTGTTGTTGGCAAACAGTATCCAGTTGTGCTGGTACACATTTAGCGCCATAAAGAAAATAAGCGTAGCAAAGCAGCAGAGTGAAGCGGTATTTAGCAAACCAACCTGGCGCCTTACCTCAATACTGTCGTCTTCTTTTATCCCCCGGTTGATTATTTTATTTAAATGCCTGTTCATCAGATTTGATATGGATATTCATTAGGCGGTCAAGGCTGGAAAATTAAACAATAATCACGATAATTTAAAGGGTTGTTGTACGTACATATGTTGACTATATTACAACGGTAACGGCGAGGCAGCACTTTATTATTGGTAATCTTCAATTAATAATTTTTTGCTTTGCAGGTAAGTATCGCCGGGCAATTGACTGACTGAATATAAAGCAGTACAAGCAAACATATTATCACCCAATGGCTTTGCTGAAAATTGCAGGTAAATTTTTTTATGTTCGGCCATCAATTGTTTGTAGTGTATTTTTTTAATATCAGCATAATCAGCAGCACTCATGTACAAGGTTATAATTGTATCGCCGGCAAGTTTTATATTAACAAAAGGGCTGTATAACAAACCTTCCCGTTTTAATATTGCATAGGCGGCAAGCAATTTTTTATCATCAGTACCTGCTGTTTGTATGTTAGCGGTATCTGCATATCTCTCAAAACTGTCAATAATGTATTTAGGCTGGTTATAAAAACTGCCAACGCGAAAGAAGGAAAAATAAAGATCACCATTCATGCGTTCGCCCTGTTGTTTGCATTGCAAGCTGCAAACAGTAATAAGGGCAAATAATGCAAAGGATATTTTCTTCACAACAACCTATTTAACTGAGTCATAATACAGTCCCGCTGCACCAAGTATGCCGCTGCTCTCCAGGTCAGATAATTGAATGGAAAGCCTGTCTATTGATTTTTTAAACGCGAAAGTTTTTATCCTATCCCACATAGCCTCCTGGAAGTATGGATAAGCAAACCGCACTGAGCCACCGAATATTATTAATGAGGGGTCGTATGTGTACATGATCATTTTTATGGCATTACCAAGATGCATGCCCATTTCTGCATAAAGCGCCTGCGCTTTCATATCACCATCCTGTGCCTGTTTAAATACATCGCCGCCATCTAACTGGTAAACGTTTTGAAAAAACTGGCCGCTGCAATAATATTCAAACACATGGTCTAAATACTGCACCATACCAAACTCACCCGCGCCACAATTAGGGCCTGCATATAAATGCCGGTTTATAATTATGCCGGCGCCCATACCTGTGCCCAACGTAAGGCCTATCATGTTAACCGTGTTTTTGCCCTTGCCAAAATAGTATTCCCCCAGGGCAAAGCAGTTTGCATCGTTATTTACAAAAGCCGGCACTTTATACCTTTCCTGCAGCCGTTGTTTTAAAGGCACCTCCACCCACGATGGTATGTATTGCACATCATACACAATACCTTCCTCCACATCAACAACACCGGGCACGCCAATACCTATGGCCGCAACGGTTTCGTCCATTAGTTTATCAGCCACAGCAAAAATATCTTCCAGAACATCCTCCATGCTTCCATTGCTTCTTATGCGGGCCGCTGTAACCGGCCCCATGCCAGCTTCAGTCACCTGTGCGCCGCGCACATTGGTGGCACCTAAGTCAATACCGATTACTTTGTTTTTGCTCATAGTTGTTAGTTGGAGGTGGAAGGCATAAGGTGGAAGGTGTAAGGAGGAAAGTAAATACAAACACTCAATAATCAATACTCAACATTCAATACTCAATGGGAGAGGACCTTAAACCTTCTTCCTTACGCCTTCTTCCTTTCTTCTGCCTTCCACCTTATTAAAACGTTTTATTGTTAACTAATGGCTTGGCCCATATACCAATACTGAAAAGGTAAGCTAATGTTACATACACCAAAAGCATAGCTGTTTTTAAACCTGTAAAATCGGCTACCAGGCCAATAAACCAAGGCATGCACGCCCCACCTATAATACCGGTGCATAAAATACCCGCAAGCGAGCCATGGTGCTTTGGGATGGAATTTAACCCCAATGAAATAACTACCGACCACATGATAGATGCAAAAAAGCCGCACATGGGGAAAGCATAAATGGCAACGTTTGTTGGGCCAAATAAACCTGCCGCAAAGCTTATTGCCAGGCACACCACAAATATGCAAAGCAGCTTACGGCTGTCTGCCAGTTTAAGCAGTAGTAACCCAAGCAGGCAGCCAATGGTCATGTAGAGCCAAAAGTTGCTGGTAACAACATCGCCCACTTTTTCAGGGGATTGCTGGTGATAGGTTTCAAGAAATTTCGATATCCAGTATGAGATGCCCTGCTCGGTACCAACATAGGCGAAGATGCCAAAGAAGAACAAAATGGTATACCGGTTTTGCAGCAACTCCTTAAAGGTAGCAAGCGAGCCCATTTTTTCATCTTCCTTCAGCTCAACTTTTGGAAACCTTGTAAGCGCTAAAACAAGTATCATAAGCAATATAACCGCTGCAAATACCCAATACAATGAAATCCATTTTAAGGACCCGTCCGGTGTAACCTTATTTAATGTATCAAGCAGCAGGTTGCTTTTGTTAGTATGCACATTTAGTACAAGGTATTTGTACAGGTAGGGGCAGCCGGCGGATGCAGCACCAAAAAAAACCTGCGCCAGTACTGAGTTAAATGCAAAATTTTCATCCCCGCCTGCTACGCGTAATAGCGGGTTTATAACCACCTGCAGCGTAGCCATGCCAAGCCCGATAATAAACAGTGAAAGTAAGGCGACAGTGAAGCTGGTGAAGAAGACAAAAATGATTACCCCTGCCAGCGAGAGGAATGATGCTGCTATAAGCACAAACTTTTCACCATATTTTTCATTTAAAATACCAGATGGTATTGACATGATGCCATAAGCTATAAAAAATGAAAATGGCAGGAAGCCTGATAGACCGCTGCTTAAATTAAAGCTTGCGGTTAAATTAGGATTTAACGATCCGAGAATGTTTGTAACAAGGGAGATGACTATAAAAATGAATATTACAAGCGCTACAATAAACGGTTGTTTTTTGTTTTTCATGATGGGGCTTTGGCGTTATGGTGAATGGTAAAACTATGCAGAATTTGCAAACCACAAAATTCTTTCGGTTGCAGGGTATTTATTATACCCAGGTACAGTTGACCCCGGCTTTTAATGCAACAATTGTGCACCAGTTTGCCAAGGGGATTGAGGGTAATTACGCCCATGACTTAATGATTTTCAATGGGCTGCGAAATTTCGGCGAGGTACACACAACAATTGGCAATTTAAGTTGTTCCTGTATTAAACGCAATATGCTTATGAGCTGCAGGGATAGTTTTGACCTGGTATTACAGGAAGGTATTGTTTTAGTAAAAAGGACAGTGAACAGGCTGAGATTAAACAAGGGTAAGTGGTTGCTATAAAAACCACAAAATATGTTTTTACGATGAGGCTTTATTAAATAAAGCCGTAAAATTGCAAAATAATATTAACCAACTACTACGAAAAAATACCACTATGGGAGCAGCGCTTAAAGACCCCACGAATATTCTGCTGGCTGAGGATGACGACGATGATTTTTTTATTTTTTCATTGGCCATTAAAGAATTAGCGGTGCCTGTTATGCTTACGAGGGCAGAAAACGGTGATATATTGCTGAAATTGCTTGATGAAAGCGTGCCTGACCTTCTTTTTCTTGATCTTTTAATGCCGTGTAAAGACGGCCGCACCTGCATAAAGGAAATACGCGCAAATTCAAGATACGATACTTTGCCGGTTATTGTTTATTCCTCCCTTCGGGATATGAATAATATCCAGTTTTGCTATAGGGAGGGAAGCAACTTGTATGTAATAAAGCCCTCATCTTTACCTGAATTGAAGGATATTTTAGAAAGAATAATTGCTATTGACTGGAAGAAACTGATGTATTATCCGCCGTTATCAGGGTTTGTTATAAGCGCCTAATGACTATCTAAAACCACCTGTACTTTAGCAGCCTTTTTCCTGCGTTTTGATAACAGCAGCAGCGGTAAAGCGCCAATAAAAATACAGCCCACCAGCAGATAGGCATCAGTATAGCTTAGCAGGTTGCATTGCCGTGTAACAACATTGTCTAAAAGCTTCAGGGCCTTATCATGTGCGGCACCAATACCTGCACCAGCGTGGGTAAAATACCCCGTGTACCCAGCAAGGCGTTGCACGGTAAGCGGGTTATCAACAGTTAAATTAGAAACCAGGTTATTACGATGCACCGCATTGCGGTTGGCAACATAAGTATTTACTACGGCAATGCCGGAAGAACCGCCCAACTGCCGCATCATGTTATTAAGTGCAGCACCCTGGGGCATATCTTTTGGTTGTAATGATGAGACTGCCAATGTGGTTAGCGGTACAGTAACAATAGCAAGGCCAACGCCACGCCATATAAGCGGTATAATTATATTTACCCTGCCTGCATTAAGGTTAAGACATGACATTTGAATACTGAACAGTACGAAAAGACATATGCCTGTAACTATCATGACCAGCGGTGAAACACCTTTCTGCAACAACCTTGCAGATATTATTAGCCCTCCAATTGCAAGACAGGCACCCGGTAACAATAACAAGCCTGTTTGTGTGGGTGTGAAATTTAGTAACCGCTGTGCGAATATGGGGGTTAAAAAAACGGAGCTGAATATACCCATACCCGAAACAAATGTTAGGGCAGCTGCAATGCTAAGGTTACGGCTTTTTAATACGTGCAGATTTACTACCGGGTGCGGCGTTGTAAGCTCGCGCCAAATAAAAAGAAACAGCCCCATAATTGCAATGCCTGTTAGCCAGGTAATATAATTTGTTTGAAACCAGTCTTCGGCTTCGCCGCGTTCCAGCACAATTTGCAAGGCGCTTATGCCAACCGCCAGCAACAATATTCCTGGCCAGTCTACCTTGCCCACTTTTTGTTTAATCACCGGCTCGCCCAGCAGCATATAACAAATTACGGCTACCGTTACGCCAATAGGGATGTTTATATAAAATATCCAGGGCCACGAAAAATACTCGGTAATAAAGCCACCCAGCGTAGGGCCAATAGTAGGGCCTACAAAAACGCCAACACCAAACAGTGCACTTGCAACGTTTTGTTTTTCGCGCGGAAACAATTCAAACACTACCGCCTGTGATACAGACAGCAATGCGCCGCCGCCTATGCCCTGTAAAAAACGAAAGGCTACCAGCATCCAAATACCGGTAGCCTGCCCGCACATAAATGAAAAGAATGTAAACATTATAACAGAGCCAATATAATAATTACGCCTGCCCAGCTTTGCAGAAAGAAAACTGGTGATGGGTATGATAATTACGTTGGCGATTGCATAGGATGTAATAACCCACGATGTATCTTCAAGCGTAGCGCCGAGGTTACCACTCATGTGCGATAAAGCAACGTTTACTATCGATGTATCTATAAGTTCCATTACAGCAGCCGCAATAACGGTTAGCATCAATATATTTCTTCTCATATATTATACCGAACGGTATATTTTGTTTCAAAAAAAACCTCATACTCAGGCCGGTGTTGCTTCAAGGTTCATACGTTTTAAAGCTTCAGCAGGCGAAGAAAGAAATAAGCTGTACAGGTCTGCGGTGTTGCCCGTATGTATCTCGTAAATATCGTTTTGAATGCTATGCAAAAGATCGGATGCTACTTCAGAAGGCGGTATACCGCGTGCGCCGCCAATTTCCCTGCTTAATTCAGTATTTACAAGCGGGGGCATAAGTTCAAACACTTTTACATTGCCCGTTTGCGCCAGGGCAATTCTTAACGAGTTTGTGTATGAGTGCAGCGCTGCCTTGCTGGCGGCGTAAGTTGCCATAGTGTGCCTGCCTGCAATAGCCACAATTGACGATACGTTCACGATGGCAGCTTCATCTTGCTTTTGTAATACAGGCAGCAGCTTTTCGGTAAGCCTTACTACTGAAATGTAATTTGTAAGCATTTCATCAGCAGCTTTTGTGGCAGCATTATTTTGCTCATCAAGCTTGTAAAAAAACGCGCGGCCGGCATTATTAACAAGGATATTTAGTGAAGGAAACTCTTTTTCTATCCTTTGGGCAAGGGCCTCAACATCTGCTTCGCTTGTAACATCAAATGGTATGGCGGTAACATTCTGCAACCGGGCCGCTGCCTCTTGCAGGCGCTCTTTATTCCTGCCCGTAATAATAACATGGTTGCCGTTTTCTGTAAACAGCTTTGCAATTTCAAAGCCTATACCTGCGCTGCCGCCTGTTATAAGAACGGTATTGTTTGTAGTGTTCATAATATGTATTTTAAAATGATGAAAAAATATTGTTAGAGGCTGTTGGTACCTTCGGTAAAGTCAATGTTATTTAGTTAAGAAATTAACAACTCAGGACACAGAGTGCCACCGAGTTTTTCACAGAGTCCCACGGAGTTTTACCTGTGAACGTTGTATTTTTTCGATCTAAAGCCAGGGTCAATTGAAGATACTTCTGCAAGAATTTTAAGCAAGTGATAAATCGCGCTTTATTATTAAGCAAGTGCTTGTAGCATGTGCATAAATGGCGCCATCCGCGCCGGTAAGCTGCGCCTCGGTTAAGGCTATCCTGCTGCCGCTTTGTATTACCCGGCCGGTTGCGGTAAGCAACCCGTTTTTAATACTTACGGCCTTTAAAAAATTTACTTTCAGCTCAACTGTTGTGTAACCTGTGCCAGCCGGCAGGGTAGCATGCAGTGTGCAACCCATGGCAGAATCAAGAATGGTGCTTATTACCCCGCCATGCACCATGCCTATTGGATTATAATGAAACTCCTGCGGGTAGAAGCTGAATGTAATGCCACCATTTTGCGGGCTGCCAACGGAAATATCAAGCGTTTTTAATATAGGCGGCACCGCTATCTCGCCATTTGCAATGGCCTGTAAAAAATCAAGCCCGCTTAGTTGTAAGGCTTTGGTTGCAGAGGATGCGGGATCTTCCCATGTAAATGTTCTTTCTCTTTGTAATGGCTTCATTATTTATACCAATTGGTATATTTTAGGTGAAAAATTTTTATTTCAACCCGGTTATATAATCTGCAACACTTTGCATAACTGCTTTGCGGTAATGCACCTTACCTGTAACCTTACTTATCATTATACCGCCTTCTATCATCGCAATAAGCGTAAGCGCCACCTGTTCAGCATTTAAGCCATCGCCAAACTCTTTTGACGCAATGCCTTTTTCAACCAGTTTAATAATAACATCCTTCCAGCCAATAATTGCATCAACTACTTTTTTTCGTAAAAGCGGGTGTGTGTCATCGGCGTCAATAGCGGTATTCAAAACCGGGCATCCCCCTTCAGGAAAAGGGTAATGTAAAAAATTATCGTATACATGCACATAAACCAGCAACTTTTCTTTACAGATTGCCCGTTTATCCATCTCGGCCTTTATTATGCTTTTTACTTTTTGCAGGTTATGATCAAAAGCGGCCAGGGCAACTTCATCTTTATTCTCAAAATTGCCATAAATGCTGCCCTTTGTAAGGCCGGTAGCCTCGGTCATATCAGTTAACGATGTGCCGGCATAGCCCTTCATATTAAAAATGGGGGCGGTTTTTTCCACTATAAATGCGCGTGTTTTTTCTGCCTTGCTCATGTTTGTTTTACTAATACAATACAAAATTATACCGTTCGGTATAATTAGCCAAATTTATTTTGACTGTAATTTTTTTGAACGATAACCCGCGATTTGAGCAGGTGAGGATATGTGCAAAAAAAACTTTGAAAAAAAAGCTATTTTATGCGGACAAAACAGCACTTTTTATATATAGTATTTAGATACTGCTGCGCATTATGTTTTAATAAAAAAAACTTGAATTTTTAAACCGTTGATTTTCAAATGTAAAAATTCAAGTTATATAGAAGTATAGGGAAAGATAAGATGTACAAAGTACGAGGTACGAAATGAATAATAGGGGATGCAAAGGATAAAGTTCCCGGTTAAAGGTTTGAGTTTTAAAAGGGCAGGAGGTCCAGGATTTATGGTTAATTATCTATGGCAAATAGAAGATTAGGTTATGATATCGGTAAAAGAAAATTTGCAGTTTGAAGTTCCAGGTTTAAAGTTGGAAAAGGCGGCGGAGAAGGCCACGAAGGCTTGGTATATTAATAATTGTAATATGAGGCTATTTGAAACATAAATTACAGATAATGAATTAGTTAGCGTTTTTAAAGTGGCATGGATTGGCTACAAAATGGCTGCGTTTGTGTGTGATTTGGATGCTTTTTTGTTTGTCTGAACCACGATTTTATAAGATTTTAAGATTGCGAGGATAAGGTTTACATCAAGCGGAGCCCAGAAGATAGAAAAGGCCATCGCGGCACAATATTATTTTAATTTTTGCGTGGGTAAATGTGTAAGAAGTTATGTAAAATTGTTGAGCAATTTGGTTTGTGCGTGGCTATCACGGTTCGTGGGACACGAACCGTGGCGAAAGAAGACAAACCATAGCACTTCCCTACTTATTAAAAAACAAAAACCCGCTTATATTATGCGTACGTACTGGCTTTTGGTTGTATTAGTTTTAATAGTTGCCTGCAAGGGCAAAGACAAGGCTGGCGATAAAGGTTACCTGCAAACAAAAAAATCGCTGGCGGAAAGGGAGAAAGATAACCCGCAGGGCTTTTTAACCATTACTGAATATGATAAAAAAGCGCTTTTTGGCATTGGCCGGCAAACTATTGTAAAGGGCACGGTTACCAATATTGCAAGCGTGTGCAGCTATAAGGATGTGCGTATTAAAATGCTTTGCTTCGACAAAAACGGCAACAGGGTTGAAGAGCATGAAGATATTGTTGACGACCTTATTAAACCGGGCGCTTCGGCAGGCTACAGAGCGCACTATAAGCTACCAAAAGAGACAGACAGCATTGCACTGAGTATAATGAGCGCAACGGCTTTGGTGGATAGCACGAAGAAATGATCCTCGTCATTAGGTCATTTGTCACTGGGTCATTAGGTCGAAGCGTCATTCGTCATTAAGGGGTTGAGAAGATTTTTGGATAAACGCTTGCTTTGGTTGAAAATAGCTTGACATCCTGGTATATTCCGTGCAGCATTCCAATGACTATTGACCAATGACTTAGTGACTATGATATCAAGCTAAAGCTATCGCCGTCAAAAAGGCCAAGGTCGCTTAGTTTAAGGTGGGGTATTACCAGCAGGGCCATAAAACTAAGTGTCATAAACGGGGAAGAGAGTGTGCAACCAAGTTCTTTAGCCATAGCATCAAGTTCGGTGTAGGCCTCGGCAACTTTGTAGCCGTCGTGCGTGCTCATAAGGCCGGCAACAGGCAGGGGCAGGTATTTTGCATCAGCATCGCTAACACAGCTTATGCCCCCTTTTTCCTGTATAATAAGGTTAACGGCCTTTACTATGTTTTCGTCCTCAACGCCTACAGCAATAATATTGTGGCTGTCGTGCGCAACGGATGAGGCTATGGCGCCACCCTTTAGCCTGAAATTTTTAATAAAGGCTTTGGCAACTGCGGCATTATTGTACCGGTTAACCACCACAATTTTAAGTATGTCGTTTTCCTCGTCACTTAAAATTTGGCCGCTGGTTACAATTACGTCAGCCACCAGGCGGTTGGTAATAAGCTGGCCATCCAGGGCTTCAATAACCGGCATTTGGGATAAGCCGTTAAACGGTACCTCAATATCGGGTTCATCAATGGGGTCGCAGTTAAAGTGGTTGATTGGTTCGGCTTCTACCGAATCAATAAAAGTCCGGCCGCTTTGGGCAACAAGCTGTCCGTTTATATAGGTTTGAAAAATGCCAAATTCGCGCAGGTTATCAACCACGATAAAATCGGCGGGGTCACCCACGCGCAGCAGGCCAACATTAAGGCCATAATGCAGCACCGGGTTTACGCACGCGGCCTGCAGAATTTTAAAGGTGTCAATTTCCTTCATAGCGGCCCTTGCACAAAGCTGGTTAATATGGCCTGCAACAAGGCTGTCAGGATGTTTATCGTCACTGCAGAACATGATACGATCGGGGTAATCGTTCAGCAGATCAATCAGTTCATCAAAGTTTTTGGCTGCGCTGCCTTCACGAATGATGATCTTCATGCCATACTGCAGCTTGCTTAAGGCTTCTTCTTTGGTAAAGCATTCGTGGTCGGTACTAATGCCGGCGTCAATATATTGTTTGGCCTTTTCACCCACCAGGCCGGGTGCATGGCCGTCAACAGGTTTGTTTAGTTCTTTGGCAGCAGCTATTTTGGCCATTACTTCTGCATCGTGAAACAGTACGCCGGGAAAGTTCATCATCTCA